>JAAZEI010000061.1 GCA_012512355.1 Clostridiales bacterium
ATGAAATCATTACAACCGGAAGCGGCTTTGTTGCCTTTGACAGCAAAACTTTTATCACCAATTACCACGTCATTGAAGATGCTGTGTGGATCCGGGCATTTAATGAGAGCTATCAGGAATATGAAGTCGGTAAAATTATCGCCATTGACAAAGAGATGGATATTGCCATTATATCCTTCAAAACCTCTACAGACATAACTCCCCTGGTGTTGGCAGATTCTCCAAACCTCAAACGCGGCCAGCCTGTTGCTGCCATTGGATACCCACAGGGAATTTCAAATACCTTCAGCACCGGCATCATCAGCGCCCTGGTTGAGGAAAACGGCGTAAACGAAATACAGTTTACAGCGCCCATTTCGCAGGGCAGCAGCGGCGGCACCTTGTTCAATGCCGCCGGCGAAGTCATCGGAATCACATCTTCCACGCTCCTGGACAGCCAGAATATTAACTATGCCGTCGATATCTCCCAAGTCATCGATTTGTATGCCCGGCATTCCGGTGATTTAATAGATTGGCCATCGGTGCAAACCGTCAACTTCAAAGCACCCCGGGACCTTCAGGCATCGTTTTGGGGCAGTTCGCTGATACTAACCTGGTCGCCTTTGGCGGGTGCTGCTTATTACAGGATATATAAATCAACTCAGCCCGAGGGCCCCTATGGCTTCAGTGAGGAACTGCAAAAAACCAGGTATGAAGACAAAAACATAGGGGAGGGAAATACTTACTACTACAAAGTAGCAAAAGGATTATCCTCCATAGCGACAGAGGAAGTTTCCGCCTACATTGAGGTGAAGGTTCCTGACACACTGCCTGTCCAGACGCCGGAGCTGAACCCGGAAGCTCAAGAAAATCCGCTCTATCCGCTTGAACTCGGGGATGAAGCTTACATCGGAACAGCGGATGATCCCTACCTGAACCCTGACATCATCAATATCAGCCTCACACAGACCGTGGATAACTTTACCCTGACCTATTACTGCGAAGATGCCCAGGAAGAAATGATCTATTTTGATAACTCCGATGACTATTATTCCGAATATACCTATTCATACCTGATCAAACCCGGCCAATTGGTCAGCCCGGGCAATGTTTCCATGCATTTATACGGTGAACACATCAAATATATTTATGCGGCCATATCCCAAATCATCACCACAGATGGAACAGTCTATGATATCCCCGAGGATGAATGGGCTTTCTCTTACTGGACACTGCAAGAGGGTGAGGAAGAATAGTTTCCTTTTCAACGTAAATTTAAAGTCTGTTTTACGATTGCAGTTTTTCATAAACCTTAGTAAGATTACATGAATTCATCTGACCAAGAAAGAGGGAAACATCTATGTGGATATTCATGGCAGCCCTTTCCGCCGTGTTTGCGGGACTGACAGCGATTCTGGCCAAAATCGGCATTCAAAAAACGGATTCTGACCTGGCCACCGGTTTGAGGACCATCGTCGTGCTGGCCTTTGCCTGGACCATGGTGTTCATCGTCGGGTCTGCCGACCAAATTTCCCAAATCAGCGGCAGAACACTGATTTTCCTTGTGCTGTCGGGCATGGCAACAGGCGCGTCCTGGCTGTTTTATTTCAAAGCCCTGTCCATGGGAGATGTCAACAAGGTCGTGCCCATCGATAAGTCCAGCACCATCATGACGGTCCTGCTGGCCATCGTCGTTTTTGGGGAAACCAATCACCTATGGCTCAAACTTGTCAGCATCCTGCTGCTGGGGACCGGCATATTCATGATGGTTGAGAAAAAGCAGGCCGGTGAAACAGCCCAGAGCCGCATCTGGATTCTTTACGCCTTCTTATCAGCTGTCTTCGCAGCCCTCACCTCCATCTTTGGTAAAATCGGCATTGATAACATTGAATCCAATTTAGGCACTGCCATTCGCACCGGCGTGGTTCTCATCATGGCCTGGGCCATCATCCTGATGAGAGGCAAACAAACACAAATAAAAACCATCGACAAAAGAGAACTGCTCTTCATCTCCCTCTCTGGTCTTGCGACCGGCGCATCCTGGCTATGTTATTATTATGCTCTTCAAAATGGCATTGTCAGCGTCGTAGTCCCCATTGACAAAATGAGTGTTGTGGTTGCAGTTGGCTTTTCCTACTTTGTATTCAAAGAAAGGCTCAGCAAGAGGGCTTTTATTGGCCTCACCCTGATGGTCGCCGGGACCTTGCTCATGGTCACCGCGGCCTGAAAACATAAAAAGAAATCCAGTTCATTAAGTTGAACTGCACCATTTTACTTGCAATCCCATCTCCCGCAATCTACAATGATTATATTAACAATCGGAGGTATCAGCATGATAGCTTTGGCAAACGACCATACAGCCCTTCAAATGAAAGAATGGGTTATCGAGGTTTTAATTGAGCTGGGCCTTGAGTTTCAGGATTTTGGTGTAAACACCACGGAATCCTGCGACTATCCCATCCAGGGCGAGCTGGCGGCACGCGCTGTCGCCGACGGCCGCTGTGAATTTGGCATCGTCATCTGCGGCACAGGCATCGGCATCGGCCTTGCCGCCAACAAGGTCAAGGGCATCCGCTGCGCGATGATAGCAGACCCTTACAGCGCCATGATGGCCAGACGGCATAACAATGCCAACATGATGTCCATTGGTGCGCGCGTGTTGGGCGAAGGACCGGCCAAGCTGATTGTTCGGGCCTTTCTTAACAACACATTTGACAGCGGCCGCCACAGCCGCCGGGTAGACCAAATTATGGACATCGAAAACAAGGCTTGAAGCTGCTGAGCGAGCTGAGCTTTTCTTACATTATTTGCGGTCTTGCAGGTCTGGGATAAAATGTACTGGCAAGCTGGCTCGCAGAGTTGTTTATCTTTGCGTATCTAGGCCCGCATTGGCGGGTATAAAAGGCTATCGTTGACTTATTATTCAAAGGCACTGCCTTCAAGGAGCGAGCAACTTGCCAAACTTTACACTGGGTGATGAGGTCTTTTTTCAGGCGGCAAAAGAGTTTGATACGCCTTTTTTCCTGTATGACGAGAAGGGAATCCGACAGGCGACCCGCGCATTGCAAAAAGCCTTTGACTGGAATCCGGGATACAGACAATATTTCGCCGTCAAGGCACTTCCCAACCCCAGCATTCTTAAAATTTTACTGGATGAAGGCTGTGGCCTTGACTGCTCCTCCGAGTCAGAGCTCATCATG
>JAAZEI010000062.1 GCA_012512355.1 Clostridiales bacterium
CTGCAGAGCTTTTTTTTGCGCTATTACTTTTTGCAGGAGATCACGGTTTATCATATTTTTGCGCCTCCTTGAGCATATCGGCAACACTTCCGGATAAATCCTCTTCTGAGTAGCTTCTCTGCTGATACTGCTGAGCGGACACCGTCTTGATAGGTTTTTTTGAAGCACTCGCGGAGAGCTGGGGCAATGCTTTTTCAACTGCTTCTTTGTTTATCAACCCTTTATCTTTCCAGGTTTTCAACATGCTCTCAATGTCTTCAAAGCGACCCCGGCGCAAAGCAACCTCGCGCGCTGCCAGTACAATCATGTCATGGGCTGCAAATGTCAATAGCGCTTCGTAAGCTTTGAGAATGGTGGTAGCGTTTGTGCGCAAGCCAAGAGCGTTTAGAACCTCCCTGGCGCCTGTCAGAGATTCGCTGTCTTTTGATATATGCGCCTTTACCTGTTTTGCATCAGCACCGCTGCCTCTTCGCTTCAGACCTTCTAAAACCGCGTTGAGGTAACCAAAAGATGGCGTAGATGCCTTTACAGTTTCTGCGCAGGCGGCAAGGATACCATCCTGCGTAAACAGCCATTCCTCTGTCCATCTACGATATAGCTTCAGTTCATCCTCTGTCGGAAGCCTTCTAAAATTGAAGCGGCGCAGCACAGCGCGCGTACCATCGTGTACCTGTCTTGAATGGTTAAGGAAATCTTCCGTTTCTTCAAGGGTAGACACACCTGCTTCTTTCATCTGCACAGCGAGGGATTCGGCAGCTTTGAACGAAAAGTTTTTACCGCGCGTATCCTTTAAATAGTTAAGCAGCATGATAACAGCATCTTGTGCAAGCCCAATTTCACTCACCCATTCATAGGCGGAGGATATATCAGATGGCCTGACCTTACGCTCATCACCAAAAAGTGCATAAACAGCTTCGGCGAACGAGATATAATCCAGGTCGCCGCCTTGCAAATCCTGTCCCGTCAACAAACGCTGACCAAGGTGATACAGACGATAACTGGGAGGGTTATCGCTAAAGCGTTCAATTAGACGGCGCCGTTCCCAAAAGCGCAGTGATGCTTCGACAGCGGCAGCTGTCAAGCCAAGTTCAGTCGCCAATTCTTCAATGCCAAAGTTTTTATCGTTTTGCTGACAATGATACAGCAGCGTGAGATATACCCTGACATGGTCTCCCTTTGCGCTTGGTAAATATTCCGTGATAAAAAGATTTTCTATCACCGTTACCCCAAACGTCCTCGATTGGTGATCCAGTTCAAACATCTTTTTCGTTATTTTCCTTATTGTCTGTCAGTCTGTCATGCTCCTGCTTTTTCTTGTCTCTTTTAATGAGATAGCGATAGACCAGAAAGATTACGGCGCTTAAAACCATCGTCAATGTCATCACAACAACCGCTGCTTTGTATCGCTGTTTTCCAACCATACTGCCCCCCATCGTCGAGCTGATAATAGATGGAATGCGAGCGACGGAGCTTAAAAATAAAAAACGGGGCAGGGTGATGGTGGTGATGCCGATAAAGTAAGTAATCAAATCTTTGGGTGTGCCGGGGATCAAAAAAAGCACGAAAACAACAGTATCAAGTTTGCTTTTGTCAGCTAATAATTTTTGACTTAATTCTTCTATTTTTGCATCATCCACGAATAAGTGAACCATGCGCATACCATATTTGCGTGTTAACAGGATGATCACTATGCTGCCAATACCGATACCAATCAGACACAGCGCCAGGCCGCCCCATGCACCAAAGGCATATCCAGCAGCAAATTCAATGGGCTCACCGGGGATTATAGCAACAATCACCTGCAGTGCAACGATACCCACCATAATCCAGTATTTCCAGAAACCCTGCGCGTCAATCCATAAACGAAAGTTCTCTTTGTTTTTGAGCGCAGCCAGCAAAGGTCTTCCAATAATAAACCCCAAACCAAACAATACCAATACAGCAGCAATAGCAGAAAGTATAGCAATGAGTTTTCGGTGTTTGGCCCGCTGTTGATTTTCAATCTTTTTCGGGGCGTTATGCTGACTCACTAAACCTCCTGAATACGCGCTGGTGATATGTTTTCAATCATTTTTGTTGTGACGCGCTTTGTTCTTGGTCGTTAGTGCAGCGGCACAGGTCTGGACCACGCTTCTTTGTGCTGACTTAGAAGAACCAAAAACTTCTTAGCGCATCGGCGTCTTAACTCATTGGCGTAGTTTTTAAAAAACAATTTCAGATTATTGTGCGGCCTCTGATAGAAGCGACCGCCCCCATGAAGAGCAGCCGCAGACTGTAAAACACTTCCCTAAACCCGGAATGTATTATACGGAGGTCATCTCTTGCTTGAGCGAAGTCAAAATTCGTCTTTCCATTCGGGATACCTGCATCTGTGTCATGTTGAGCTTTTGAGCAGTTGCTTGCTGCGATAAACGCTCGCCGTAGCGGTAAGCCAGAAGTTTCTTTTCAGTATTGCTCAGGTGTTTCATGGCGCTTTTCAGATCTTCGCGTGCTTCAAAGGAATCATAGCCGATTTCTTCGCCGCCCAGCTTATCAAATAACATCAAACCATTTTCATCAGGCGCGTCAAATGAGGCAAATTGCGATTTTTCGCGCATCGACTGCACATCCAACACCTGCTGTATTTCCCAGCCCAAAGCATCGGCCAGTTCGAATACCAAAGGTTCGCGATTGAGTTCTTGGGTGAGCTTCTCAGCCATCCTATCCATCTGAATGCCTCTTTCGCGAAGGCCTCGCGGTGAGCGAACCAGCTGTGCCTTATCACGGATGTGGTTGCGGATAGTTCCTATCATGGTGGGGGTAACATAGGTCGTAAACCGTAAGCCGCGCTGCGGGTCAAAACCTTTAAGCGCAGATATTAATGCAACTGCCGCTACCTGGCGCAAATCTTCTATTTCGATTCCTCTGCCTGAAAAACGAGCAGCAATTGCATGGCATAAGGGAAGTGCGGCCACAGTCGCTGCTTCCATGGTTTCCTCAGTAGGGTTGAGAGCATATGCCATTGCAGTATCGTGGATCAGGTCTGCATTCATAGTTTATTCTTTTCCTGCGGGCAGCTTCATATGGACGCTGTAAATGCCGCAGGAATCTCCCTCCAGGCGAACGTTTGTAACAAAACTGCCGATGATTAGATGCGCGACTTCAGCATCTACAGGAACGCAATGCTGTGTCGAAAAAGCACGTTCAACACTCAGGTGGACGGAAAGAACCTCTTCTTCTATCTCACACACAAGCTCTATGTGCTGGATGAGATGTGATTGGTGGGTTAACAGATTGAAAGCTTCGTCAGCGGCGCTGCGCAGGTCATCTATCATATCCACTGACATCTTGGCGAGTACACCCACTCCGTTGAGAGCGGAGCGTAAAACCAGTTGCCATTCCGGCTTTGCAGGTATTGAGAGGGTCATCTTATTCATCTACTTATAACCACCTTTATATTTTCAACCGACAGACAAACCTTCAGTTTGTCTTTTGCTTTCTCTGCATCTTCACACCACCAGTCTTCGGGGGCAAGTAGTGTGATGTTTTCCTGGGGTAAATGAAGGTAGACCGGGATGCTGCCCTGCATAGGCTTCAATATACCCTCACAATCCTTCATTTGGCTCCTTAGCAGCTTCAAGTATAACTTGACCGGGGCTTTCTTTGCAAGTACAGTCGGCTTTTTTATTATTTCTTTTCTAAAATGAATTTCTTGAAGGGGTTGTATGCTGTCAATGAGTACTTTCGGCTCTTCATCTTCACGGATGCTGAGTTTTCCCTGAGCTAAGATAGCCATATCGACGTGCAGGTCATGCCCAAACCTCTCCCAAACCTTGGGGAAGAGGATGCATTCGATTTGCCCCGTTAAATCTTCCAGGGTTAAAAAGCCCATCATGCTGCCTTTTTTGGTAGATTTAGCCTGAATCGCTGTGATCATGCCACCCATCCTCACGGGTTGGCTGTCTTCGGGCAGCCCCCCATCATCGTTTTGCGTGATTTCTGCGACATAGGCTGTATTGTGCGGCAATGTTTCAAGAACTTGAGAAAATTCATCCAGGGGATGACCCGAGATATAAACGCCGGTTAATTCTTTTTCGTATTGCAGCATGATTTTTCTGGGGTAATCCTTCATCTGGGGGTAGGTTGAACGTTCATTTTCTCTCATGGTGTCACTGGTTTCAAACAGGGAGACCTGCCCTTTAATGTTGCTGCGTTTAATATGACTGCCAGAATCCATGACATCTTCATAGACGGCCATGCACTGGACGCGGTTGGCGCCCAGATTATCAAAACATCCGGCTTTAATGAGGCTTTCTACCGCACGTTTATTGACCTGGTCGGTTTTGATGCGCCGGCAAAAATCAAAGATGTCTTGGTATAAGCCTCTCTGCTCGCGCTCTGCAATGATACTTATAACAGCTTTTTCACCGATGGATTTAATGGCAGATAAACCGAAAAGAATACTCTTTTTTCCGGATTCATCAGGTGAAACTGTAAAAGCTGCCATGGATTTATTGATATGCGGAGGTAAAACATTGATTTTTGATTTACGGCAATAGTGGATGTAATTTGCCACGGCGGTGGATGTGCCCAAAAAAGAATTCATCATTGCTGCCATAAACTCGGCAGTATAATGGACCTTTAACCAGGCTGTCTGCACAGCATTAACGGCATATGCTGCTGCATGTGATTTGTTAAATGCATAACTTGCAAAGGTAGCCATTTCATCAAAGATGCTGCTGGCCGCCTCTGGGCTCACACCTTTTGCTACAGCACCCGGCACATTGTGATTTTGCGAGCCCCAAATAAATATTTGCCGCTCTTTTTGCATTACATCATGCTCTTTCTTTGACATGGCGCGGCGCACGAGATCACTGCGTCCATAGCTGTAACCAGCCAGATCCCTTACGATTTGCATGACCTGTTCCTGGTAGACAATACAGCCGTAGGTTACATCAAGGATGGGCGCCAGGAGCTGCGTAGAATAGACAATGCTCTGCGGATTATGCTTGCCTTCTATGTACCTGGGAATTGAGTCCATGGGCCCCGGGCGATACAGGGAGATGGCAGCGATAATGTCTTCAAAGTTCTCGGGTTTCATATTGGACAGAAAGGAGCGCATGCCGCTGCTTTCAAGTTGAAACACGCCATCGGTGTCACCGCTTGATATCATTTGGTACACTAAAGGATCATCCATTGGGATCTCATCAACCAAAAGAGAAATACCTTGCTTCTTTAACAGTTCCAGGGTGTGCTGGATGACTGTCAGGGTTCGCAGACCCAGGAAATCCATTTTCAATAAACCGAGTTTTTCAATTACACCCATGGCATACTGTGTGGTGATAATCTCGTCATTTTTTTGAAGAGGAACGTATTCAGTGACAGGTTGATGAGTAATCAAAACCCCCGCGGCATGCGTGCCCGCATGTCTGGGCATGCCCTCTAGCAGCAGCGCTGTGTCTATCAGACGCTTGGTTTGGGGGTCGGCGCGATAATCTGACTGCAGGTCAGCGTTAATGTTAAGCGCGCGTTCCAGGGTGATTTCCAGTTCGCGGGGTATCATTTTGGCAATTCGGTCTGTCTGGGCGTAGCTGTACCCTAACACGCGGCCTACGTCACGTATGACGCCCCTGGCAGCCATTGTGCCAAAGGTGATGATCTGTGCCACATGGTCACTGCCATATTTTCTGGCGACATAGTCAATGACTTCCTGCCGACGCTCATAGCAAAAGTCAACATCAATATCTGGCATTGAAATGCGTTCAGGGTTTAAGAACCGTTCAAACAATAAAGTATATTTAATAGGATCAACCTGTGTAATATTAAGGCAATAAGAGACAATGCTCGACACGCCGCTGCCGCGCCCGGGCCCTACGATAATCCCATTGTCCTTTGCATACTTGATAAAATCCCAAACAATGAGAAAATAGTCTACATACCCCATGCGGATGATGGTGTCCATTTCAAACTCAAGCCGTTTCCTCGCCTGAGTGTTCTCCTGCGGATAGCGCTTGCTAAAGCCTTCTGGCAGGAGCCGGCGAAAAAGGTCCTGAGAATCCTCGCCCTGGGTTGGATAAAAAGGCAAATGTGTGCTATGAAAATCGAAGCTGACCTGACAGCGCTGTGCGATTTCTTCCGTCCTGCTGATGGCCTCCCCCAGGTCGGGAAAGAGTGCGCGCATCTGTGATTCACTTTTAAAGAAAAGCTCCTCGGTTTCCATTTTCATTCTGTTTTGATCCTGGAGCACCTTTCCCGTTTGAATGCACATCAAAACTTCCTGGGCGGCTGCATCTTCTTTGGCAAGATAGTGACAGTCATTTGTTACAACAAGTGGGATGGACAGGTCGCGGGATAATTGAACCAGCTTAGGCAGCACCAATTTTTCATCGCGGATACCATGATCCATTACTTCAATGAAATAATTGCCAGCGCCCATGATTTCTTGCATGAGCAGAGCATGCTGTTTGGCATCTTCATAGCGGCCTTCCAGCAGCAGGCTGGGCAGTTCACCCGACAGGCAGGCAGAAAGAGCAATCAGCCCCTCCTGATGCTGCCGGAGCAGGTGATAGTCTATACGAGGCTTATAATAAAACCCTTCTGTAAAGCCAGCGCTGACCAGTTTCATTAAATTTTGATAGCCAGTCTGGTTTTCACAAAGCAAGATGAGATGATTGTATTCACGTGAGAAGACAGTTTTTTCTTTTATATCGGGACATATATATACCTCGCAGCCAATCACAGGATGAATACCGCTGTTTTTGCAGGCTTGATAAAAATCAACCGCGCCGTACATCACGCCATGGTCGGTGATAGCACAGGATGTCATACCAAGTGCCTTAACTTGTTTGACCAGGTCCTTGATGCGGCATGCGCCGTCAAGCAATGAATATTCACTGTGTACATGCAGGTGTGCAAATGCCATGTCGTCCTCCTTGGGTATGACCTATTATATCCCATGTGTGAAGAAGCTACAAATGATTGTCAGGGTTAGCGACAAAGAGTATACTGGGAGCCAATAACAATGGAGGAGAACATGGAAAACACCACCATCGCAGCGATTGCGACGCCCCCGGGGAAAGGCGGTATAGCCATTATCAGGCTCAGTGGCCCCATGGCACAGGAGCTGTTAGAGAAAGTATTTGTACCGTCCTCCCATAAAAACGCCTTTGAAAGTCATTTCTTGATGTACGGAAAAGCGGTAGATCAAGGTCAAATGATTGATGAGTGCATGGCTGTCATCATGAAAGCACCCAGGAGTTATACCAGAGAGGATGTCGCTGAAATTCACCTGCATGGGGGAGAATATGTGACATCTGTGTTATTGCACGCACTTTGGGGATTGGGAGCCAAGCCTGCCCAGCCGGGCGAATTTACCAAGCGTGCGTTTTTAAATGGACGGGTGGATCTCAGCCGCGCTGAGGCCGTTATGCAAATTATTGAGGCGTCAGGGAAAATGGCTGCTAAGGCGGCGATTAGAGATTTGAAGGGCGGCGCAAGCGCTTTTATTAATAAAGCACAGGAGGAACTAACCGATATTTTGGCAGGTGTCGCTGCCTCGCTTGATTATCCTGAAGAAATAGCAGAGGAAGAGGCTGTGGCAGGTCTTCTGCCCAGAGTCAAGCGATTGTCTGGGCAGCTGCTGGCAGCCTGTGATGAAAGGTCGGCGCGAATGCTCGAAAAAGGCATGGAAGTCGCCATCGTTGGCAGGCCTAATGTTGGCAAATCGTCTCTGCTTAACTGTCTGCTTGAAGAACAGCGGGCCATCGTGACAGATGAAGCTGGGACAACACGCGATATTGTCAGAGGCAGCACGGTTTTAGATGGATTGCGTATCAATTTTTCGGATACAGCGGGGATTAGACAAAGCAATCAAAAGGTCGAACAAATCGGCATCGAGCTGGCAAAGCAAAGCATGCAAACCGCAGACTTGGTGTTGGCTGTCTTTGACAGGGGGATATCCATGACGCAGGAAGACAGCGAAATTCTCAGGTTAGCTAAAGAGCATCCTTATTTGTTGGTGCTTAATAAATCAGATCTCCCAAACAAACCTGAATGGCCCAATGGACTCAGCATCAGTACAAAGACTGGCGAGGGCATTGAGGAGCTCAAGACTGCTATACGAAATATAGCAGGTCAGCCCGGTGAAGGAGAATTAAGCCTCTTGCGTCATATGCACCTGGCCAGACAGGCAGCATCATCTTTATCAGAGGCTGCTGACTCTATGGAAATTGCCGAACCCTTTGACCTGGTCGCCATCCATCTGCATGAAGCTTTGTATGCGCTGGGTGAAGTCACAGGTGAACAGGTGACGGATGCACTGTTAGATAAAATATTCTTAAATTTTTGTGTCGGTAAGTAAAGGGCAGAAGGATTATTCATGAAAAAACTTTTAATTGCAATGGGCTCTGTGTATCTGATGCTGATGGTAATGATATCAGCATCCCTTGCGCAAGATGGCCCTAAGCTGATTGATTTGCGCAGTTTAGCGCCGCAAGGCACTTTTACGCAGGCACAAGAAGAGCCGATTTTTGGAGAGTTAAGCTATCAGAGCCATAACATCAGCATCCGCATTGAAAAGAGTCGCGTTGACAAGAGTGATGTATATGTGGCAGACATCTATGTATCTTCAGTTGAGCAATTGAAGCGTGCATTCAGCCATGGAAAATGGTCTGCCAATGCGCAAAAATCCAGCGTTCTGGTGAATGATAACAATGCTATCCTTGCCATTACGGGTGACTATTCCAGTTTATTCGACAAAGGTTTGGTGGTTGCCAATGGTGAGATTATCCGCAAGAGCGCTAATTCTTTGCGGCACAATTGTCTGATTTACAAGGATGGCCGGATGGAAACTTTTGGGCGCAATGAAATGGATATTGACCAAATCCCACAAAACAATATCTGGCAGAGCTTTCTTTTTGGGCCAGAGCTGCTGCAGGATGACGGTCAGTATTTTGAAGAGTTCAATTCAAAAATTGGGGTGGCAAATCCTCGCAGCGTAATTGGCTACTACGCACCCGGTCATTACTGTTTTGTTGTTGTAGATGGGCGTGGTAATGGCAACAAAGGAATGAGCATGACACAGCTTAGCCGCTTTATGTCGCAGCTGGGCTGTCAGCAAGCTTATAACCTCGACGGAGGACAGAGCGCTGTCATGATATTCAATGGAAGTATTGTCAACTCACCTTACAAGGGCGGACGCTCGCTCAACGATATTGTTTATATCGGGGAATAATATAAATCCAATTTTTAGCATTCTGACACCTTGATATATCTGTTTAATCCAATTACAAGCAACAGCGACCTGAGTTTTTGCTCAAACCGCTGTTGCTTTTTTTATTGAATTTCCAGGTCAAACTTGTCCAGAACAGATTCGGCCGGGAAGGGAGGCTTGGGGCCGAAGTAATCAAGCATCTGCTGATTAGAGAGTTTGAACCAGTCCTGTACCTGAACATAACAGTGGCGAGGGCGCTTCCTAATGACGTTGCGCAGTCTCTCAACACGCTGTTCCCAGTAACGCACAGCCCCATCAGGAGTTTGAGGAAGGTCAAACGCTATGTTCTTGAGGTTCTGACCAGCCCACCTGTCCCAGTGAAGGCGCATTTCAGGCTTTAACAAATTGTAGCATATTTCCAATTGATCCAGCATTCGCTCGGTGGTGAAGAATTGGAATAGTTCACCAAATCGTCGTAAAAACTTTTCGAACATCTGATCATTTTCAAGCAACTTAATAAATAGACTATTGTCCATATCGTCATTAGATCCGTGGCCTTTGGGGTTGAGCATGTTTCGAACGCCATTGTTGCGGGAGGAGAAGAGACCATAGTCCATGTCATAGAGTATCCAGCGCCACTTGCCCCCGGGCACTTTATATGAACGAATGTTGCCCGAGTCGGTGTTGGCAAAGAACATCTCGATAATTAAGTAATCTATCAGGTTGTCAACATCGATATGATCTTCAATATATTTCATGTCTTCCAAACTGTTTTTTGTGTCAAGCGTCTTGATTTTGGCAATCATTGCACGCCACTCGGCATTTGAGCCATAATATGCCTTATAATCACCTTCAATCATATTGAGAGTATCCGCCTGGGAAAGCGGCATCCCTTCATGCTGGGCGGCGAAATAACGGCTGACTCGCTCACGAAGGTTGTAGTGTCCCCAATATTGGCCATTGATATAAACGATGACGGGTTTCCACGCCTGATTAATGACTGTGGTATCTGCTATTTGGTTGACAAGACGACTTTGCAGACCATCTGCCATCCGTGTCCAGACAGCATCGTTGCCGCTGATGCGAAGTACCAGTGATTTATATTGCTCGAAAGGCCGGTCTTCAAAGATTTTGGCATTGAAATATTTTTCGCCGAGTCCTGCTTTTGATACAAGTTTGATAGACTTTTGCGGCATATCCAAAGAATACTGACCGAGCAGCCCCATGGTGATTCCTTGGCTGAACAAAGCGCCCTCGCCATCCTGTTCAAACATTTCAGCATAGGCAGGCCGGCGAACTTTACCATGAAGCCGATATACGGGTGTGGGGTTTCTAAAGGGAATGTTCTTATAGGCCGTCAAGTCTATTGGCCGACCGTCTTCATACAAACCTGCTGCAAACATCCCTGTAGAAGTGTTCCATAGTTCCTCTGGCTCAATGGTGAGGGCTACCACAGGCAAAGTGTAATAAGTTTTCATGATATAGTTGGCTGTGACAGGCTGTGAAGGCTGTAAGCCAGGAGTGAAAGTCCTGACTCTCAGGGCCACTGTATTTGTGATTTCGATGGGAACCGTATAATCCGTCCCTTTATCAAGTGTAGGGACGCTTCCATCGGTTGTGTAACGCACACGTGAGCCGGGTGGGTGATCGATGGTCAGCACAACATTATCCTGGTATAAGCCGCCCGGATGCGACAGCTCCGGTCTCTGAGAAAAGCCTCGGAAACCTGTATTATTGGGAAGCCCCGGTGTGGGGCTGTCATAATAAAAAAAGCCATCTCCTATTTGGGAGCGGCCATAGCTGATATCAAGCGGGATTTCATGCAGAATGACCCGATCAAGTACCTGCCCGTCCGCATCCGAGAAGGTCATCTCCTCCCCGCCTTTGCGCTTGAGAGCATAACTGACATGCAAAGAGGCGGCGTTGGTGCCGGGCTGGGCACTTTTATCCAGTAGCAGCACTTTGTATTCGCCAGGATAGATCGTCGTTCCTTGTGGGAAACGCCACTTTCTGGGCCAGGTTAAACTGTCAGATAAACCATAACCAGACAGATCCTGCGGCTGGTTCGAACTATTGTAGAGTTCAACCCAATCAGTGGCAGGCGCGCCTTGTACACCCGGAAAACTATCATTGCTGCTCATCAGCTCAGAGATGTAAACTCCTGTTTTGTTTAAAGCCAATAGATAGCGTTCGGCCATAGAGGCGCCGGATTCATCATTTGGCGCTCCTGGAGTTCCGATATCAAATATTTGCCATTCATCGACTTGAGGGGAACGGCCGTAACTGCGATCTGCAGGTATCAGGCTATACTGTACACGATCGAGCAATTGACCCTGTATGGTTGAGAGGGTAACAATCTCGCCTTCAGCGGAAAGTTTGAAATTGGTATGGGGAAATCCTTGCTCGCTTACCTTATCTTTGCCCGACGCAAAGACCACGTAATACCCATAAGGAGGAATAAAGGAACCTTCGGGGAAAACCCATTTAACAGGACGATCAGCATTGTCACTCAAAGCCAGGTTGTCCAGAAAATAGTTTTCGTCGGTTAAGTTACGCAATTCAATCCAATCACTAAGTTCATTGTCTTCATCGCGAAGCCCGGAACGGGGGGCAGGCATCAGCTCATTAATGACCACATCTCCGATATCCACAGTATATTCCAGCAGATATTCCTCATGTCCCTGAGGGGTGTTGGGAAAGCCAGGGGTATAATAATCTACTTTTTGATAGCTTTCATCTTCCAACAGAGCATAGACTTCATTTGTATTGAGGGTAGGTATTCTTAAACTGCGTAAAACGCTGCCGCCTGTATCAAAAACATATACTTCTGTCCCGATACTGCTGAGTTTGAACTTGGCATGAAATGGCCTGCCTTCATCGTTTGCGTTTTTATTATCACAAAAAACAATCACCCTGCCATCGGGCGGTAAAATATGTTTGGGGAATATAAATTTTGCTTTATCGGGCCGGTTAGACAGCGTGACATCTTTTAAGTCAATCTCTGTTTCGCCTCGATTCCAAAGCTCCAGCCAATCTGTAAAATGGCCATCCTCATCAGGGAAAGCGCTGGAGTTTGAACTCATCACCTCACTGATGACCAAACTCTCGTGGCGGGAGACAAGCTGTCCTTGTGCGTTAACATTCAAGGCCGATTGTGTCGGCTCGTTTGGCGAAATAATAATCAAGCTAATCATCAGCACGGCAAACAAAAGCAGCAAGATCATATTGCGGCTTTGTTTGCGATTGCGACGGGCTGCTCTTCTGGGGTTGGGACGCATGTATACAGACTCCTTTTTTGTGGCTTAAGTTTCTTAATACAGAGCCATTATAGTATATCACATCAGTTGGGAGCAAGCCGTCTAAAAACAAATGCCAAAATTTGTTTATAAACTTATTTTTCCAAAATATAGCGGAGATATTCTTTTGCGATATCTATCTTCGTGTGCATATAAAGCATGCGTGTGCCCACAGCATCTTCAATTTCGTTGAATACTGGCCGGCCTTGATGGAAGATAAAGTCGATGCCTACCAGCCCGAAATCAAAATGCTTCATGATATGCTCAACATATCCCAGAACATCAGGTCTCAGTGAAATCGGCATCGACCCTCCGCCAAGTCCC
>JAAZEI010000063.1 GCA_012512355.1 Clostridiales bacterium
AGAGACAGTTATAAAGGAAAGCAGTTTTCCAAAATTATTGTTAATGACCCCCTGGCAGCAGAGCAGCTGATGCGGCGGTTGCTGGAAAAAGGCCACCGAAACATTGCGGGTGTTTTTGTATATGACAATTACCAGAGCATCGAAAAATACAAAGGATATGTGCGTTCGCTGCGTTCTTTCGGTGCGGCTTTCAATGATGACCATATCAAATGGAGCGTATCGGGTGAAGCGCATGATCCGCATTTTCTGAGTACCTTGACACGGTTTATCCGGGGCATTCCAGAATGTACAGCCATTGTCTGCTGTAACTATATGCTGCTGCAGCTGGTATTGACTGCCTTAAAAACCCTCGGCAGACGGGTGCCCGAAGATTGCTCCATTGTTTGTTTTGATTATTCAGGATTCGATTGGAAAGATCAGGATATCACCTGCTCCGTGCACCCGAGCTATGAAATCGGTGTGCAGGCAGCCCGCGAGATGCTGCGCCGTCTTGACGACAAAAAGCAGGGCGGCAGCACCTTCATTATTGACCCCCTCATACACACAGGCAGTTCCATTGCGTCTGTCAGTCCAGATTTAACTGGATTGAATGGATGAATCCTTCTTTCATATAATAAGGAGAAACTATGCCGCCCATCAGCATCATGATCAAACCTGCATCAGGACGCTGCAACATGCGCTGCAGCTATTGTTTCTATTCTGATGAAACAAGCTTGCGTGAAGTACAGGACCATGGTTTGATGCAGCAAAAAACACTCGACCAGATACTTCAAAAAACGCTCGAACAGGCGCAGGGCAGTGCTTCTTTTGTTTTCCAAGGCGGAGAACCCACTTTGCGCGGCCTTGATTTTTTTAAATATGCAGCGCAAAAACAAAGAGAGTATAACAGCAGCAACCTCAAAATCACAAACGCCCTCCAAACCAATGGATTGCTGCTGGATGAAGACTGGTGTGTGTTTTTAAAAAGGGAAGGCTGGCTTGTAGGTCTGTCGGTGGATGGTACGGCTGCCTTACACAATCGTCATCGCTTTGATGCCGCTGGCCAGGGGACGCTGGCGCGCGTGATGAGCGCGGCGCGCTTATTGCAAAAACACAAAGTGGAATTTAATGTGCTGACAGTCGTCACAGAAGAAACTGTTGCTAGAACCGGCATGATTTACGAATTTTTCCGGGAAAATAAGCTGCTATGGCAACAGTACATCCCCTGTATTGACTCTTTTGATGGAGAGAAGAATTGGTTAACGGCAGAAGGCTATGGCTTGTTCCTATGTCGCCTGTTTGACCGATGGCTGCAGGATATCCTCAGCCGCCGATTCATTTATATTCGCCAGTTTGAAAACTATATCGGGATGCTGCTGGGGCAGGCTCCCGAAACTTGCGGGATGGCGGGATTGTGCACGCGGCAATTTGTCGTTGAAGCAGACGGCAGCGTCTATCCCTGCGATTTTTATGCAATGGATGACTATTACTTAGGCAATTTTTCCACAGATTCCATCGACGATATGGATAGGCGGCGCCAGGAAATATCCTTTGTGGAAAAATCTCTCATCAAAGATGAGGAATGTCTCAATTGTTCTTTCTACTCCTTATGCCGCGGAGGCTGCCGCCGAGATAGAGAGGATAGCACCGGCATGTTAACACGTACACGCTACTGCAGCGCATATAAGGTATTCTTTGCTCATGCGCTCCCCGGGCTGATGATGCTGGCAGATAGCATCCGAAAACAGCAGCATATATAAACGCAGCACAAAATAAAACCAGCATCTCACAGATAGAGGTAAGGAGAGGGGCCGCCCTCTCCTTTTTAATACCCAATTTTGACAAGCGACGCGCTAAAAACCAGGCGCTAAAAGCTATTGTAAAGGGTATAATCCTATTGTCAGATGAATGTGAGCCATGCTTCATTCGAGTTTACAGACTTTCAAACAGCAACCCATGAGGCGCAGAGCTAACTTTTCTGACCGCAGGATGGTTGTATCAAGCCGCCATTCTCAGCAGTGAGGATGGCCGGGTGCCTTGCAGCCGTCCCCTGAATATGGGGCTGGCCGCCTGCATCAAAACAATCATCCAACAATATTGTTTAACAAAAGAGCAAACATAGACTGGTGCAGCTCATTGGGCTGAAAGGAGAATTCTCATGGGAAAAACTGTAGGAATTGATTTAGGGACCAGCAACTCTGTCGTATCCGTCATGGAAGGCGGAACGCCGGTTGTCATCGTTAACCCCGAGGGCGGCAGAACCACCCCCTCCGTCGTCGCCTTTAAAAAGAGCGGTGAGCGGCTGGTCGGGCAGATTGCCCGCAGACAGGCAGCGCTTAACCCGCACAGGACCTTATATTCCGTCAAACGCTTCATGGGACGGCGTTTTTCTGAAGTTGTAGACGAGAGAAAGCTCGTCCCCTACAAAGTGGTCGAAGGGCCTAACGACTCTGTGCGCTTTGACATAGACGGCAAGCTGTACTCCCCCGAGGAAATCTCAGCGGCCATCCTGGTGCGGCTGGTGGAGGACGCGGCCAAATATATGGGCGAGAAGGTGACGGATGCCATCATCACCGTGCCTGCCTACTTCAACGACGCGCAGCGCCAGGCCACCAAAGATGCCGGCAAGATCGCGGGGCTCAACGTCCTGCGCATCATCAACGAGCCCACGGCGGCAGCGCTGGCTTATGGCCTGGATAAAAAGAAGAATGAAACCATCCTGGTCTTTGACCTTGGCGGCGGCACCTTTGATGTATCCATCCTGGATGTGGGTGACGGCCTGTTTGAAGTCAAAGCCACCAACGGCGATACCCATCTGGGCGGCGACAACTTTGACAAAGCCATCGTCGACTGGCTGGCCGAAGAATTCAAAAAAGACTATGGCATTGATTTGCGCAAGGACGGACAGTCACTTCAAAGGCTGACCGAAGCCGCAGAAAAAGCCAAAATAGACCTCTCGGGCGTGCTGGAGACGCAAGTCAGCCTGCCCTTTATCACCGCGGATGCCAACGGGCCCAAGCACCTGGATATCCTGCTGACGCGCGCCAAATTTGACGACCTGACCCACAGCCTGGTCGAGCGCTGCCGCCAGCCTATCCTCTCTGCCCTGGCCGACGCGCAGATCACGGTGGCCGACCTGGATGAAGTCATCCTCGTTGGCGGTACCTCCCGCATGCCCTCTGTGCACAAACTCGTATCCGAGCTCACAGGCGGGCGCGAACCCAACCAAAGCGTCAATCCCGAAGAGGTGGTCGCCATTGGCGCCTCCATCCAGGCAGCCGTCATGACGGGAGAAGTCAAGGACATCCTGCTGCTGGACGTCACCCCCCTGTCCATGGGCGTTGAGACCCTGGGCGGCGTGATGTCACGCGTGATTGAGCGCAATACCACCATCCCCGTGCGCAACAGCCAGATCTTCTCCACGGCCGCGGACAACCAGCCGGCTGTGGATATCCACGTGCTGCAGGGCGAGCGTGAGCTGGCCAAAGACAACCGATCCCTGGGGCAGTTCAACCTTGAGGGCATTCCCCCCAGTCCCCGCGGTCAGCCGCAGATTGAAGTGACCTTTGACATAGACGCCAACGGCATTCTGACCGTCAGCGCCAGGGACAAAGCCAGCGGCAAAGAACAAAAAATCACCATCACAGGCTCCACCAGCCTGGACAAGTCAGAGATTGACCGGATGGTCAGAGAATCCGAGGCCAACGCGGCCGAGGATAAAAAACGCAGAGAGATGGTGGAAGTACGCAACCGGGCAGACTCTGCCGTATACCGGGTCGAGCGCCAATTGCAGGAATCCGCAAGCACCCTTCCTGTCCACGAAAAGGCCCGCCTGGAGCAGCTTGTCGCCGATACCAAAAAGGCGCTGTCAGAAAACGCGCAGCCCGATCAGCTCAGGAGCCTGACAAGCGACCTTGAGCAGGCCACCGCCGCCTTTGGCACCCATGCAGACGCGGGGGGCCAGCCACAGGGCGGTGAAGCGCCGCCGCCACAGCAGGATGATGATGAGGATGTCATCGACGCTGACTTTACTGAACAATAAACGCAGCAGCTAACCGCAGGCTTGGGAAAGACCGGGGAGAGTCCCCGGTTCTTCCCAAGCCGCTATGAGGCAAAGAAATATGGCTGAATTTAAAGATTATTACGCGATCCTGGGCGTGGACAGCAAGGCCAGCGAACAGGAGATAAAAACCGCCTACCGCAAAGCCGCCCGCAAACACCACCCCGACCTTCATACCAAAAACGAGAAAGCCGCCGCCGAGGAAAAGTTCAAAGAGATTAACGAAGCCTATACCGCCATTGGCAGCCCCGAAAAGCGCGCTCAATACGACCAGCTGGTGGCGGACATGAAAAGCGGACGCTTCAGGCAGCCTGGCGGCGGCGCGCAGGGCTATTCACAGTATGCAGGGGCAGGCGCCGACGGCGGCGGGTACGCCCGCTACACCACAGAGGACATGGGCGGCGGCTCTTTCAGCGACTTTTTTGAGAGCATTTTTGGCCGCGGCGGCTTTGGCAGCGC
>JAAZEI010000064.1 GCA_012512355.1 Clostridiales bacterium
CAGGAAGGCCTGAATGCCACCAATGGTCATTTTCCCTTGCGCCGCGAAGTAACCGCCCAGGATACAGATCACCACATACCCAAGATTGCCCACAAATCTCATGATGGGCATCATCAGGCCGGAGAGGAAAGCTGCTTTCCATGCCGACTCATACAGAGAGTCATTGTGCCGCGCAAAGGTTTGGGAAGATTCTTCTTCCCCGCTAAACGCCTTAACGACGACATGGCTGCCGAGCATTTCCTCGACGTGGCCGTTGACATCCCCCAGCGATTTTTGCTGGGTTTTGAAATATTTTTGTGATTTTGAAACGATCACTTTCACGATGATCAGTGAGACAGGCAGGACAAAAACCGCGGCCAGGGTCATCTGCCAGCTGATGGTCAGCATCATGATGAAGATGCCGATGAGGGAGGTGACAGAGGTGACGATTTGTGTCAGGCTCTGGTTAAGGGTCTGGCTGATGGTGTCCACATCATTGGTGATCCTCGACAGCACATCACCCCGTGAGGTTCTGTCGTAATATCCCAGAGGCAGTTTGTGTATTTTTTTGTTGATTTCGTTGCGCATCTTATAGGTAATTTTTGCCGTCACGCCTGACATGACAAAGCCCTGAAAATAGGAAAATGTGGCACTGATGAGGTATAAGCCGGCCAGCCACAGCAGAATGCCTGCAATTTTTCCAAAGTTAATCCCGCCTGAACCCGACAGCTGCAGCATAAAACCACTCACCAGCTCGTCTGTGGCGCCTGCCAAAATTTTAGGTCCCAGAATGGTAAATACCGTAGAGGCAACCGCAAGAAGCCATACGAAAGCGATTGTCCATTTGTGAGCCCCCAGATAACCTGTCAGCCTGGACATGCTGCCCTTGAAGTCTTTAGCTTTTTCGCCTGCCATCATGCCGCGCCCAGCCATGGGACCGCGTCCGCCCATCGGGCCGCCGGCTGCTGGGGCCTTATCCTGCGTTTTTTTATTTTGTTCGCTCATGCCAATTCTCCTTCCCCAAGCTGTGAGGATGCAATTTCGTAGTATTCTTTGCAGTTTTTCAGGAGTTCCTGATGCGTACCGCGTCCTACGATCCTGCCTTCTTCCAATACAAGAATCTGCTGAGCATTCTTGATGCTGCTGACTCTCTGCGCGATAATAATGATGGTGCTCTCGCCTGTGTGCTGCTTGAGCGCTTTTCTCAGTGCCACATCTGTCTTGAAGTCAAGGGCTGAAAAGCTGTCATCAAAAATGAGGATTTCCGGGTCTTTCACCAGCGCTCTTGCTATGGATAGCCTTTGTTTTTGTCCGCCTGATACATTGGCACCGCCCTGTGATATGGGTGCCTCAAACCCTTCGGGCCGCTCAAGGATGAAGCCGCTTGCCTGCGCTACATCTGCGGCCGTTTGCATTTGGAGGTCTGTGGCATCGCGTTTTCCGTATTTGAGGTTAAAAGCTACCGTTCCTGAGAGCAAAACACCCTTTTGGGGGACATAGCCTATTTTGGCACGCAGGTCTTTTTGCGTGACTTCGCGGATATCTACACCATCCACCCGGATCTGTCCTTCGCTTACGTCATAGAGGCGCAGGGCCAGGTTGGCAATGGTTGATTTGCCTGAGCCGGTAGATCCGATGATGGCTGTGGTCTGTCCGGGCAGCGCTGTAAAGTCAATGTCGCACAATGCGTTTTCTTCGGCTCCGTCGTAGCGGAAGTTCACATGTTTAAATTCCAGGGTTCCTTTTTTATTGGCATTGAATTTTGCGGGGCTGATTGGATCTGTAATGGAAAGTTCTGTGTAGAGCACATCCGCAATGCGCGTTGCCGACACAGCTGCACGCGGGGCCATGATGAACATCATGGAGACCATCATAAAGGACATTAATACCTGCATGGCATACTGCATATAGGCCATCATATCGCCTACTTGCATGGTAGAAGCTGCTATCTGCTTGGCACCAACCCAAACAATGAGAAGGGTAAGGCCGTTCATGACAATCGTCATCATGGGCATCATCACGGACATCAGGCGGTTGACAAACAGGTTGGTGCGGGTTAGCTCCGCATTGGCTGATTCAAACCTCTTTTTTTCATGTTTTTGTGTGCCAAACGCGCGGATAACCATGAGCCCGCTTAGATTTTCTCTTGAAACGAGGTTGAGTTTGTCAATGAGCTTTTGAATGATTTTGAATTTTGGAAGCGCAATGGAAAACAGCAGGGTAATCATCCCCATGATGACGATGCCTGCCAGACCAAGAATCCAGGACATGGAGGAAGATTTGTTAACAGCCATCACCACGCCGCCAATGCCCATAATGGGGGCAAAGAAGACCATTCGGATCCCCATTTGCAAAAGCTGCTGCATCTGTGTGACATCATTGGTACAGCGGGTGATGAGAGATGCGGTTCCAAATTTATCAAATTCTTTGTTTGAGAAGCTCTCAATCTTATTAAATACATCTTTTCGCAGGTTGCGGGCCACGCCTGTCGCAATTTTTGCTGACAGGTAGCTGACCAGCACCGTGGCCACGCCGCCCACCAGCGCAATCAACAGCATGATCAGGCCAATTTGCAAAATGTAGGCGCTTTGCATAGCGTAAATGTCTGCACCCAGCTCTTGGTAAAATGCTTTGGCGAGCATGATCCCGCTTTGGCTGCGCATGCGCGCATCGCTTGAGAGCGCGTTTTCGTGAGCCGCAAAGACGGC
>JAAZEI010000065.1 GCA_012512355.1 Clostridiales bacterium
CTGAAGATCGAATCATCAATTATCTTCCTCTACCGTTACTTGCTGTACAGAAAAGGTAGCTGTTGGTTTGGGAGAAGGCGTTGGCGTATCAAGAGGTGATAAGGTATCACTGACTTCTACTGTAATTATTTTTTGGTTGTATTCAAAGTTCGGAGGTGGAACAGTTGCTTTGGGGTCTCTTGTAGACTGAATGGTTTGAGTCGGTTCGGGGGTGCTTTGGATGATTGTATCAACACCAGGCAGCAACCCATCAGGCCCGGCCGTTATTTCAGGAATCGGCTGTCCTATAAAAGTAGGAACAGGATTGATAGAAGGAAGCGGAACAAAAGATGTCTGAGCCTGGGTGCGCCTATCGGCTGCCTCTTCGGGGTAGGCTGGCCGATATCTATATACTACCACATATTCCAAGTGATCAAAGTCTGCAATAGGTTCAATCACAATATACTGCTTGCTATCCTCCAGCTGACGAGTACTTTCACGAACAAAGCCTACGGGAATCCCTTTGGGAAACTCAATACCCACACCGGATGTCACGACGCGATCGCCGGGTCTTGGTAAGGTCGTATAATCCAGATAGTACATTCGACAGGCATAGCTGCCATCAATGGCCATCGTCCCTTCTATCCAGCCTTGATCTCTGTTTGATTCAATGAGCGTAGGGACACGTGCGCTGCCATCAACTATGCCGCGCACTTTCGTAGTGTCCTTAAGTGTGTCGTAAGTATAGCCAACAAGAGCGCCTGAGAAAACGACAGCCATGTTATCCGCAACTCCCTGGTTGGTGCCAACATCAATAGTAAATGTATAGCTGTAATTGCTTGGTTCACGTCGGATGACATTAGCTCGGATACCTTGCAAATTGATATTGCGTGATATTTCATCATCCAAGTCAGCATATGTCTCTAACTGATGGCGGTAGGATTCGGCCAGCATCGCCTTGTCTTCAAGCTCTGCAGCCCGAATTCTGAGCTGCTCATATTCGTGTTCGAGATTTGAACGAAGCTTAAGCGTTCGTAAATACCCTACAATACCATCAGTCGCTGTGCTAAACGTCTTTTGTATAGGTGTGATCACCTGCGCTATCATCTCACGAGGTTTTGACAGCTGCTGAACATCCGGAAAAAATACTGCTGCAATCAATACTACGATCACTGCCAATAAAGCGAGAATGAAGCCTATACTGGCAATACGCGTTAATGCTTGATACCTTTCATTCCCAGCCTGGTCTTTAAGCTTTTTCCGCGCCGTATTCTTTTTGGGAGTTTGCTGTTTTTTCTTCATTCCATTTCTTCACGCATAAAGGTAGAGCGGCCTATTCTTGGCAGCAGGCTTACGTTCTCAGCCAGATGGCCTACACCCATCGCAGCACACATCATAGGATCTTTGGCCAGGGTAACAGGCAAACCAAGTTCACTTGCCAAATAACGATCGATGCCATAAAGAAGGGAACCGCCGCCCATGATATATATGCCCTTTTTTAAAATATCCCCGGCGAGTTCAGGAGGTGCTTTATCAAGCACTTCACGAATTGCACCCAATATTTGCTTGCAGGGTGTATGCAGCGCTTCATAAATTTTCGCAGCTGTAATCTCTGCCGTTTGAGGAAGGCCTGTAATGATGTCGCGTCCTCTCACCAGCACTTTGCGATCATCTTTGGGTGGGAGAGCCGTCCCCCAATCAATCTTAATGTCCTCAGCCATTCTGTCGCCAATTAACATGTTATAATCATGCTTAATATAGTTCATGATCGCTTCATCCATTTTGATGCCGCCGTTCATGATTGATTTGGAAGTCACAATCCCTCCAATCGAAATAATGGCGACTTCTGTAGTTCCACCGCCTATATCAACCACCATGGAACCCTCAGGCGCAAAAACAGGCAGACCGGAGCCATATGCGGAAGCGAAGGGCTTTTCAATCAGATGGACTGCATTGCGTCTGATGCCTGCTGCGACAGCGGCTTCCTTGACAACTCTCTTTTCAACGGCTGAAATGCGGCATGGCACGGTAATAAAAGCACGTGGTTTTAGCAAATGTGAGACCCCAATGGCCTTGCGAATAAAAAACCGCAGAATGGACTCTGTCATGTCATATTCTTTAATCGTGCCATCCTGTAATGGCCGCACCGCCATGTCGCCGCCTGAAGTACGACCTACCAAAGTCCTTGCATCCTGTCCTATTGATTTTATCGAACGCTTAGAAGAACCTGATATTACCAACAAAGTGGGTTCATCAATCACTATGCCTTTTTTACGGACATAAATTAAAGTGTTTGAAGTACCTAAGTCAATACCCAAATCAGGCGCTATGATGGCCATACAAAAATTCCTATCAGAGTAGTTTTATTCTTGCTTCTTCAAGCAATGTTTTTATTACATGCAAGGGTAATCCTACGACATTGGAGTAGCTACCCTCAATTCTCGAGATAAACATACCAGCGATGCCTTGAATCGCGTAAGCCCCGGCTTTACCAAAAGGTTCTCCGCTTTTAATATATGCTGATATTTCAGCATCTTCCAAAGAAACGAATTGCACCCGGGTCATTTCAACAGCTGTTTTGTAGTTCTTGTTATCATCGACAATCAGACAAATCCCTGTAAACACTTGATGCCATGTGCCTTGAAGCAATTTGAGCATATTAAAAGCTTCAGAGGCATCTTTAGGTTTTCCCAAGCTATTTCCATTTGCATATACCAAAGTATCGGCTGCCAAGATGATACGCCCGGGATGAGTGTAAGATGCTGCTTGTGCTTTCTTAATAGCCAACTGCTGAACGACTATCTCGGGTTTACCACTTTGTGTCTCATCTACTTCACATAGACATATATCAAAGTCGATGCCAATTGTTTGCAGTAAATCACGTCTTCGGGGTGATCCGGATGCCAACATGATTTTTTCGGCCATCAATTCACCCTCCATCATATCAAAGTGCAAAAAGCATTATATCACAAATACAAACTAAAAGGGTGGTAATGACTGCTTTTAGTTCATATTTTTGTCACAAAATCGAAATAGTTTCACGGATTTATATCATTGGAATGCTAAATAAATTAAGCGCATTGTTTAAAGTAATTTCTGCCATTTCTTCAGCATCCTGATCCCGAAGATCGGCAAGTTTTTTACAGATATACTTTACTTTGGAAGGATCATTTCGCTTACCACGCTCAGGCACAGGCGCGAGATAGGGACTATCTGTTTCAATCATCAATCTGTCCATTGGCACGGCTTGCGCAGCCAAGGTAAGTTTTCCCGCATTTTTGAAGGTTACGGGGCCTGCAAATGAAATATAAAATCCTAGTTTTACATACTCCAAAGCACTTTCTGCACTGCCTGAAAAACAGTGCAAAACACCCCCCGAAAGCCTGCTTGAATGCATTTTTAAAATATCAATCATATCACCATGTGCTTCTCTGACATGCAACACTACAGGAAGGTTTTTTTGGTATGCCAGATCCAATTGCTCTTCGAGCAGTTTTCGCTGTATGTCTCGAGGTGAGAAATCATAATGATAGTCAAGCCCAATTTCTCCAAGCGCAACAGCTTTTTTTTGTTCCAGGATCATGTCCAGATGTTTGAGATAGTCCAAAGGTGCCTTTTCTGCTTCATGTGGGTGAACTCCGGCACCCGCATAAATAAAGTCATACTGCTGAGCTAATTGCAAACTATTTTCTGAAGAACTAATATTGCTGCCCACAGTCAGGCAATATGCCAGCCCTTGAGCAGGTAAACTCTGGATGAGTTCATGACGGTCATCATCAAACTTCTGATCATCCAAGTGGCAATGAGAATCAAACAAACGCA
>JAAZEI010000066.1 GCA_012512355.1 Clostridiales bacterium
CATTTCGGCCAAGTTAGCGCCTTTGCCCCCCAGCTCATTCTTCATGGTTGCATCGCCTTCACGAAACAGGTAGACGTATTTGTTCATGTATTCTCTTCCTCCTAAAAAATAATTCTCCAAATTGGTGAAAATTCTGCTATGCAGACATAATCCAATTAATTATACCCCAGTATCATCATAATATCAATGAATGAAACGGTGTATTGCTGCACTTTTGCACCCGTATGACATCAATAAAGGTGTTCTGAGTTAAAAACAAGCGGTTTAGGTGAGGATTATCTTTGGATCGGTTGTACATTTACAAAGAAAAACGAGATCAAATTTTGGAGTTTGATAGTCGGTACAAGCAGCTTCGTGGTCGGTTATTGCGGTCATGAGGAGAGGTTAAACCAAGTGATGGTTATCTCATATGATATAATGATTTTATAAAGTGAGGTGAGTATTTTGTGCGGAAGATACTGGATAGCGCCAGAGGAAGACAACCTTGAATATGCTGAGATATTGCGCGCTCTGGAGCATACCGATGAACAGACTGATTGGCCTTCGGGTTTGATTGTTCCCACTTTACCCGCACCCGTCATTACAAAAGCTGGCATCAAGCTGATGCGATTTGGTATGAAAAAAGAATTTTTGCCTAAGATACTTATTAATGCCCGCAGTGAAACCATTATTCAAAAGCCGATGTTTAAAAAAATGTTCGATCAAGATCAGCGCTGTTTGCTGCCGGCGTCTTCTTTTTATGAACCATCACCCGATAAAAAAGGCAGAAAATTCCTGATCAAGAGTAGACGAATGCTCTATATGGCCGGTCTGTTTGATCAAAGTGAGGGGCTTCCCCAGTTTGTGATCATCACCCAAGATGCGGATGAGGTAGTCTCTCCCTTCCATCACAGGATGCCCCTTCTTTTGTATAGCGAAGAACTGCAAAAAATATGGTTAGGAGAGGAAAGACTGGCAGCAGAATTATTGCATTTGAAAACTGGCGCAAGCCTCTTGGAGGATTCTGCTATATAAGCAAGAAAAACCATTCCTATTGGCATAGGAGCGGTTTTTCATGAGTATTTCATTTATTTTTGTCAGCTATTTGAGTTGCAATTAGCTTTCATTGTGAAAGATTGCCTGTAAAATTATAATCGCCGAAACAAAATCGAAACATCAAGTTCTTGAGACTAAATTGAATAGATTCTCATTAAGACAGAACGCCCTTTAAGCGCTGGAGTCTGTCTGTCCAGGAAGCCTGATACAAGGTGCAGCTGTCGATGGTTTCCGCAATGTGCTCTAGGCGAATAAAATTGTCGCTGAAGTGAACTGTCACTTCTTCGATATCATTTGTGAATTCGTCTACCCAGTTCCAGCTAAGACGCAAAAGCTGGTAGGGGATGAACTCCACAATTTCGCCAAACGCACCTACACCGGTTTTTTCGGATGAAAAACGGAAACTGCCGCCTGTTTCTGCAGATATTTCATAAACTGTATCGGGATAAAGCGGCCAAAACCAAAGCGCTAATTTTTTTGGATCTATCCACTGGGCCCACATATCTTGCGCTGAGGCAGGAATCGCCTGCTCTATGACTGCTACGCACTTTGCCATGATTTTCTCTCCATCTTATGCTGACATGTTTGTTTATTAAACATCACCAATATACCCGATAATAGGGTCTGGATGCAAGTTAGGATCATATTTTTGCCTGTTGGAACAAATTTGGGCCGCTCCAGAATATTTTGTGCTTGCAATCTTGCCCCGCTCATGTTAATATTTTTCTTGCCCTTGGGATTATAGCTCAGTTGGTTAGAGTACCACGTTGACATCGTGGGGGTCACTGGTTCGAGCCCAGTTAATCCCACCAAGACAAAAGCCCTGAGAACGTTACGTTCTCAGGGCTTTTGTCTTAAACTCGCTTTGGGGGAT
This sequence comes from Clostridiales bacterium, assembly GCA_012512355.1. Classification (GTDB taxonomy): domain Bacteria; phylum Bacillota; class Clostridia; order Christensenellales; family Aristaeellaceae; genus UBA1038. Next base: position 1,910 of record JAAZEI010000066.1, read on the forward strand.
CATATATTCTGCAAAAGGGATATTCCAATGTTTGTAAAAAAGAGCTCAAGTTTTTACTGTTTTGAGCAAAAACATATTTTTAGCATTGAGGTTTGGTATTACTATTAGAATAGCTTATAATTGCGACAGAATAGGAATCAAAAGAGAAGCTCAATGGATGATTACTATTCAAGCGAAATGATCATTGACATAGTTTAGAGCAAGCTGCCGGTGAGGAGAAGATGAATTAATGGATGAAATAAGCATGGACCGCATGGCAGAGAATATAAAGACCATTATCAGCCGCATAGCGCACGCTGCAAAAAAGGCCGGTCGGCTGCCTCAAGAAATATTATTGTGCGCTGCTTGCAAAAGCCGATCTGTCCAAACTATTAAAAAAAGCGCTGCGCTCGCAGTGGATATCTTTGGTGAGAATCGAATGCAGGAGATGGCGGTCAACTTTGATGCAGATGCTTACATGGGAAAGGCTTGTCACTTCATTGGACACGTACAAACCAATAAAGTAAAGAAGATTGTTGGGCTTGCCAATGTTATCCAGAGCGTGGACAGCCTGCGGCTTCTGAAGGCAATTAACAGGGAGGCTTTGGCGAAGAATCTTTGTCAGGACATATTGTTTCAAATAAACCTGGGAGATGAAACCAGCAAGGATGGTGCTGATAAGGCGGATTTAGAATCGATGCTTGAGGCGGCGGCCGGTATGCACAATGTGCGCGTCAAAGGCTTGATGGCGATTCCGCCGATTACTGATAATGTGTCAGAGAGCCAGCGCTATTTCGCTATGCTGAGAGCTCTTTTGGAGGAAGCCAAATCTTATCAGTATGAAAACATGCCTCTGGATACATTGTCCATGGGCATGACCGATAGCTTTGAAGCTGCTATCGTAGAGGGCGCTAACATTGTTCGGATAGGTACAGGTATTTATGGTCCGCGGTGATAGATTGGCAGCAACTATCAGAGCAAATTGCGTCAATTCACTATATCTTTGAAGCTTACAATTTACCATTACTATGTATAAATCACACAAATACAGCCGGGCCTTCAATCAGTTGACAGCTGAGTTAGGACCTGTTATTTTGAAGTTATAATAACGAAATAAACCAAATAATAAAGTGGTGTTAGGAGTATTTAGAATGAATGCATTTGATCTGACGGGAAAGACCATGGTCATCACCGGGGGCACCAATGGCATTGGCAAAGGCCTGACGGAATATTTTGCAAAGCAAGGCGTCATTGTGGCAGCAGTCGGCAGCCGCGCTCAATCAGCCCAAGAGATGAAGAAATATATAAAAGAGAAAGGTATGGATATAAACACCTATCATGCTGATATCCGCAATGTTAGCGAGATTCAGCCGCTGTTTGATAAGATTGCTGCTGACCTTGGCCATATCGATATCCTTATAAACTGCGCTGGCATGGGTAAACCTATCCCGGCAGTGGGTGTGACTGCCGAGGATTGGGATGAGATGATGGATGTAAACGTCCGCGGTACCTTCTTTTGCTCCCAGGCAGCAGCCAGGCATATGCTGCCAAGAAAATATGGCCGTATCATCAACATCACTTCGCAGCTATCTGTCGTAGCCAATGAAAATGAGGCCGTCTACTGCGCCTCTAAAGGTGCCATCAACAACCTCACACGAGCTCTGTCTTATGAATGGAGCAGGGATGGCGTTATCGTCAGTGCGGTCGCACCCACTTTTACTTACACGCCGGGCACGGCAGAGCGACTGGACGACCCCACCTTCCGGGACAATGTGCTTGCGCGCATACCCCGCGGCCGCTTGGGCACCATAGAGGATATAGGAGCAGCCGTTCAGTACCTTGCCTGTGATCAGGCTGATATGGCCAGCGGCGTCGTGCTGTTTATCGATGGCGGCTGGACGATCGTATAGGATCCTGAATGAAGATATAGTAAGATTACTAACTCAGCGATGGAGATAAAAGAATGATTGTCTTGAGTGTCTTCATAATAAAACAATCATCAAAGCGTCAATTTAATTATCTTCTTCAAGCAGGCTTCTGCACTCGGAAAGCAAATCCATTTCTTCCTGCGCCAGAATGGGAAATTGGGGGTCAATTGCTTCTAGCTGTTGTTTGACAATTTCACTGATGATATATCTCGTAAACCATTTGTTATCAGCCGGAACGCAATACCAGGGGGAATGCGGGGTTGAGGTTGCTGCCATCAGTTCTTCATAGGCTGTCATGTACTGGTTCCAGTACTTTCGCTCCTGTACATCCCCTGAAGAAAATTTCCAGTTTTTATCTGGTTCTTTAATGCGGCTAAGCAGCCTTTCGCGCTGCTCCTCTCGCGAGAGATTTAGATAAATCTTTACGGTGTGAATGCCGTTTTCATAGAGATACTGTTCGAAATTATTCATCTGACGATATCGTTTTTTCCAAATATCTTCCCCAATCAGCTCGACTGGTATCTGCTGATTGGCAACCAGGTTGTGAATTCGGGTGACGATGACCTCCTCGTAATGAGAGCGGTTGAAAATGCCAATCTCACCGCGGCGGGGGACAGCTTTGCTGATGCGCCAGAGATAATCATGGTCAAGCTCTTCACTGGAAGGCTGTTTGAAACTGACAACATGTGTCCCCTGAAGGTTGAGGCCTGTCATCACATGTTTGATGGCGCCATCTTTGCCGGCAGCATCCATCGCCTGCAAGACAATCAGGAGAGCATGACGGTTTTCAGCGTAGAGTTTTTCTTGAAGTTGTGCCATTGCCCGGATATTTTTAGGCATCAGTTTGCTGATTGTCTTTTTTTTGTTCGCTTGTTCATCCCGCCGAGTTGGGAAGTCTTCAAGTTTTACAATCGTGTTTGGTAGGATTCGGTATTGTTCAATATCCATGGTGTTCCTCTCTGGTCTTAAGAGCTTCGCATTTATGCTGTAATGATGGTACCTGCCTTACCATCCAGAGCTGGGATTGCCATCTCAAGTGATGTAATGATAGCCCGGCGGCTCGGGGCGCTGTTTGCAAAGCGCAAAGCTGCCTGCATTTTGGGCAGCATAGAGCCGGGGGCGAAGTGTCCCCGCTCTATATAGCGTTCCATTTCTGCTGCGCACACTTGGGATAAGTTCAACTGATCTGGCTTCTGATAGTTGAGGCATACCTGCTCTACTGCTGTCAGGATCAGCAGGGTATCTGCATCGATGTCTTCAGCCAGGCGTTCAGCCGCTAAATCTTTGTCGATGACAGCGGCTATTCCCGAAAGGTGGTCTCTATTGTCCTTGATGACAGGAATGCCGCCTCCTCCCACGCAGATCGGGATAAATCCGTTCTCCAACAGCAGTTTGATGGCATCAAGTTCAATAATTTTTATGGGTTCGGGCGAAGGCACCACACGCCGAAAACCGCGGCCTGCATCTTCTTTGAGAACATACCCTTTTTCTTTCATGATGCACTGAGCTTCTTCCGATGAATAAAAAGGTCCGATAGGCTTTGAGGGGTGCATGAAAGCTTTGTCATTTTCATCCACCAGGACCTGGGTGAGCAGCGTAACGGCAGAAGAAGGGATGCCAAGATTTGCCAGGGCTTCGTTCATCCCCTGCTGCAGATGGTAGCCGATAAGTCCCTGGCTCATGGCTGCGCAGACATCAAAGGGCATAGCGGGAGTGATGGCGCTTGCAAATTCATTTTGAAGCACGAGCCGCCCCACCTGAGGGCCGTTGCCGTGCACAATCAGCAAGCGGTTGTTACGCGCCAGGCCTGCAATATTGGTGGCCGTCTTTTTGACAACTGCCAATTGGTTTTCGGCTGTGGGAGAAGAGCCCTGATCCTGCAGGGCATTGCCGCCAAGGGCGATCACAATGGTGCTCATGAAGCATCTCCTTCATATTCTTTTGTGACATAGGGGCTTGTATATGCTCTGAGCAGGGAGCCATAGCCAACATCAAACTGGATGTGGTTGCTAAGCTCAAGCTCCGGTGCCTGGGTCAGGTCCAGCAGCAGGTGATCGCTGGAAGCACCCAGCACTTTGATGCGAGGGTCGCGCGGGGTGATGGAATCTGCATCGATATCCTGCCTGCCCACCAAGGCAATGCCGCGCCTCATGGGGCCGGTATCTTCAAACCAGACTTCTTCACCAAAGGCATTGAGACCTGCCTGTCCGATTGGTTTTGAAGGTTTTGTCTGCACCTCGCCCAGTGTTGCGCTGAGGGTAAAGGCATCCTGATGCATGCCGGAAATCGGTTTTCCAA
>JAAZEI010000067.1 GCA_012512355.1 Clostridiales bacterium
AACAGAGACAAAACTCCTGCCTCTTCGCCAACATGAAAACAAAAAAGAACGCAAAAAAGCCGCAACAACCGCTGCGGCTTTATATATAAAGAATTTATTCTTCTAAAAGTTTATCTACGAGCCAGGGAAGCGCCTGTTCAAATGGGGCACCAAATCGGGCAGTTTTATGCTCTGGATCCGCATTTTTTAAGCACTCAGCTATAAAGCGAACAGCGATATCACAAGCTTGTTCCAGATTTCGGCCCAGAAGCAGGGCAGCTTCAAGCGCTGCGGCAAACAAGTCCCCTGTTCCGGGCCAGGCGCCTTTGACCTGGGTGACAAAAAAAGCTTTTGGTGCCTGCATCCCCGGTGACAGGCAAGCGGCGCCAATATAACCCGGCTGACCGCTGATACCGGTCATCACTGCACTGGAGCTGCCAAGGTTTTGAAGCAATTTTAACTGACGCAGCAAATCTTTGGGACTGTCAGGGCCTTTATGATAAGGATCTCCCAGCAGCATGGCGGCTTCTGTACGATTGGGCAGGATAACATCGGCTTTTTGGCATAATTGCTGCATGCCTTGCAGCAGCGCATCGTCGCAGTAGCTGTACGCTTTTCCCCAATCTCCCATCACAGGATCAACAAAAAGAAGGCATTCCTCTGTTTTATATCTAAAAAGCACCTCATTGATCACATCCAGCTGATGTGCGCCCGCAAGGTAACCGATATGAATCGCATCAAAACACAGGTCCATTGAAGCCCATTGCTCCAGCGCAAAGCCCATGTCCTGGGTTAAATCGCGCCGATAGGCTTGGGGAAACCCGGTGTGCGAAGAAAGCAGCGCAGTGGGCAAAGGTGTAACCCTGATACCAGCCGCATTAAAAACAGGCAGTGCCGCCAAGAGCGAGCACCGCCCGATAAAAGATATATCCTGAATGACAAGGATGTGTTTTTGCATGCTTTAGTTAGGTCTCTCTTTGCCCATAAAGCAAATGCCCAGGGTGCCCGGGCCTGCATGAGATCCGATGACAGGGCCAATCACATGCACTGAAATATTTTGAGCTTCTGGCATCTTCGTCTGCACCATGGTTTTTAGCATTTCGGCCTCAGACTGTGCGTCACCGTGAAAAACAATAATTTCCTGTTCAGCCGAGTTCTCGATGTTCTGAAGGGTATTTTCAACCATGAACTTCATTGCTTTTTTGGAGCCTTGTACCTTGGTAAGCGCTTCAAGCTTGCCTGCTTTGGTGAGCGTAAGAATGGGTTTTATATTAAGCATAGAGCCGACCACAGCGCTGGTTGAGGAAATTCGACCGCCGCGGCGAAGATAAACCAAATCATCTACTGTGAGAAAAACCTGAGCCCGGCTTCGGTTTTGCAGGATCCAATCTGCCACTTCCTCAATACCGGCACCGCTTTCATACAGTTCATAAGCCTGTTTAACCAAGACTGCCATAGGAAATGATATGCTCAGAGTATCGACCACCAAGAACTTGCGCTCCGGGTATTTTTTCGTCAGTTCATCGCGCGCTTCCATCACATTGTTAAAAGTCGCAGACATTTTGCTGGAAAAGGCGACAAACAGCAAGTCCCCTTTTTCCAAAAAGGGTTCGAAATATTCGAGATAAACCGCTGTGGGCAACAGAGAGGTAGCGGGCGTGGCCCCTTTTCGCATCTTGTCAAAAAAGTCAGACTGGTCGCCTGACTTGCCGTTGTCATCAAAATATTCACGGGCATCGATGTTGTAAGGCATCTGAACAACAGGAATGTTCTTCTCCTGCGCAAATTGCCAAGGCAGGTCACTGTCAGAATCTGTCATGAAGACGTAATCGCGCAGCATACAAACCCTCCTTCAATTTTAAAACATAAGTTTGTCAATATTGTAACCCTTGCAATTGACAATTGCAAGGGGATTGTTTAGTTATTTCTTAACCAACGAGGGATAACTCAACTACAGCGCCTATCCCATCACTAAGAAAACCTCAACCTGAGGATTTCTATAACTCTTCGGTCTCTAGCGCGTTGAGCATCTGTGCAAAACTTGTGAAGCGATACTGTGCAGGATATTGGGCGTAAGCCATATCAGCATCAAAAAGGATGTGGTCCATCCCAGCGTTGGTACCGGCATCCAGATCGATTGGTCTGTCTCCCACCATAACACAATCAGCCGGATGAAGATGATGTTTTTTCATTAGATACTGTAGGGCGTCAGGTGCCGGCTTTGAAGGAAAGCCATCCGCACTCGTAACCCCATCTGTAAACAGGTCCCATAAACCATCACGCTGCATCGCATTGGGGCCTGAAATGCCCCGATGCGTATACAGATAATGACGGCCGCCATGATGATTAATAAATGTCAGCGCCTCTTCGAGCCCGGGATAGGGCTGCAGGGTTTCTTCTCCTTCATCCTCTGCATAGTGGTGATACAAATCCATCAGCTCTTGGGCATATTTGCCATCCGCAACAGAAGCGGCAGCTGTACCCAGCTTTTGCTTAACTCGTATGAACACTTCCTCATCGGGAAGATCAATCTTTTTTTGCTGCAATGCCTTTTGAAAAGCACGAACAATACGGGGGTAGGTGTCATATAAGGTACCATCAAAATCCCAGAACCAGTGATTGTATTTGAGCATTATTTACCAGCCTTTAAGGGAAGCTCGCTGGTGCAGGGGGGGCAGCGGGTTGCTTTGTCGGCCACGGGCTCTGTACAATATTCACAAGTACGAACAACTGGTTCGGGAGCGTCGTCTTTTTTCTTCTGCATTTTTGCAAGGGCTTTGATGAACATGAAAATGAAGAAAGCAATGATCAGAAAATCTATCACAGCCTGAATAAACAAACCGTAATTGAGGGTTGCAACGCCTGCTGCGTTGGCAGCTTCAATGGTTTTGTAGGGTGTTTGAGTTTGACTCAGCTGCACAAATAAACTGTCTACGCTCACCCCACCGGTCAAAAGACCCAGTATGGGCATGAAAACGTCATTGACCAAACTTGAGACAATCTTGCCAAAAGCACCGCCGATGATGACACCGACAGCCAGGTCAATCATATTGCCTTTTACCGCAAATGCTTTGAACTCTTCCATAAATTTTTTCATCGTATATTCTCCTGTCAATTTTTACTTCCACCAGATTAGTTTATTGTAGCATATGCTAAAAACCCAAGCAAGGTTTATGCAAAAAGAGTGCGTTATGCTATAATAACTCATAATCAATAATTCTGGAGGGATAGCAATGGATGAGCAAACCCTGCATAAACTAATGATCGATTTGGGTGCATTAAAAAAAGGGCATTATTTGCGCACCTCAGGACGGCACAGTGATACTTATGTACAGCCGGCCAAGCTGTTCCAATCTGCCAGCATGGCGGAGAGTGTTGCAGCGCCTTTGGCAAAACATTTTGAAGGAATGGGCGCGCAGTTAGTCTTGGGCGCTGCTCTGGGCGGTGTTCTGGCAGGCTACGAAGTCAGCCGCGCGCTGAACCTGCCCTACATCTTCAGCGAACGAAAGGACGGTGCCATGACCCTGCGCCGCGGCTTTACCATCAGCCCCGGTTCCAAGGTGCTTCTCATCGAGGACGAAGTACAGACAGGTACCAGCGTGCGTGAAATGACAGAAATAGTCAGGGCGCTTGGGGGCGAAGTGGTGGGTATCGGCTGCATTGTTGATAAATCCGGCGGTAAACTCCGTTTTGAAGCACCCTTCAAGGCATTGCTTTCCATCCCGGTCACACACTATTCCTCCCAGGATTGTCCACTGTGCAAAGAGGGCATCGAGATGGAACCCAGTCCGTAAAAGAATCCTATAGAAATTTGTGCTGAATAATATAACTACAAATCGTTATAAAAAAGCTGTACCCTGGGGCACAGCTTTTTTATACATTCTGTTGTTTTTAACAGGACAGCCATTTTTTAAACTACTTTGATGCTCAGCTCAGCCTCTTCACCGTTGATATCCCATTTCTGGGTGAAGGCAGCTTCCTGGGCTTTGCCCTCTTCAAGCTCAAGTGCCAGCACAACGGCCATCACCATATCCTTTTGGCTTTGGATTGCCTTTGTCAGGGTATCACTTGCCTGGTAGGTGACGAGGATGCGGTCGGTCACTTCAAAGCCCGCGTCCTTGCGCATGGTCTGCAATTTGCTGATGATTTCGCGGGCGTAGCCTTCCTGCAGCAGGTCAGGTGTCAGCAGGGTGTTGAGGGCGACGGTAACACCCCGTTCTTCCAAGGTGGCCAAACCAGGCTTTTGCGCGGACTCAACCAGTACATCATCGCGGGACAGGAGGACCTGCGTGCCGTCCACCTCAAAGCTCAGTTCTTCTCCCCGGTCAAAGCCTGCGACAGCTGCGGCACCGTCCATGTCCTTTAATTTTTGAGAGATTTTGCCCAGCAGTTTGCCATAGCGCGGACCGAGGGTACGCAGTTGGGGCTTGAGGCTGTAACCGATAAAATCGGACGCGTCATCGGTGAAGACAACCTGCTTTACATTGAGCTCATCCTTGAGCAGCTCCCTGTATTGGGGCCCAAACTGGGCACCCTTCACAAACAGCTCGGCAGCGGGCTGGCGTACCTTCATGTTGGCCAGGTTGCGGCAGGCACGGCCCAGGGTCACGGCGCGCAAAAGTTCATCCATCTGGCGCTCCATTTCCGGATCAATACGGCTGACATCTGCCAGGGGAAAGTCGCAAAGGTGAACAGATTCCGGCGCGTTTTTATCCACTGTCCGTACCAGGTTCTGGTACAGGTTTTCAGCAAGGAAGGGTGTAAAAGGTGCGATCAGCCTGGTAATGGCGGACAACACCGTGCCCAGGGTGACGAAGGCCGCTTCTTTGTCCCCCGCCATTCCCTTGCCCCAGAAACGGCTGCGGCCGCGGCGTACATACCAGTTGCTCAAATCGTCCACCAAATCCTGGATGGCATTGGCGCTCTCGGGGATGCGCAAAGTTTGCAGGCCCTCATCTACAAGCTGAATGACACTATTGAGGCGGCTGAGAATCCATTTATCCATTAAGTTGAGCTCAGCCTTTTCCAGGTCATGCTCCAGGGGATTAAACTTGTCAATCTCTGCATAGAGAATATAGAAGGCGTAAGTGTTCCATAATGTACTCATGAACTTACGCTGTCCTTCGTTGACAGCATCCTCAGAAAACTTACTGGGCAGCCAGGGAGCGCCTGCGGTATAGAAGTACCATCTGAGCGCGTCTGCGCCCTGCTTATCCAAAATAGTCCAGGGATCGACGACATTGCCCAAGTGCTTGGACATTTTTCGGCCATCTTTGTCCTGAACATGCCCCAGCACAAGACAGCTCTCATAGGGCGACTTCCCAAAGACAGCCGTGCCGATGGCCAGCAAACTGTAAAACCAGCCACGGGTCTGATCGATGGCTTCACTGATAAATTGGGCGGGGAAGGTTGCTTCAAACTCAACTTTATTTTCAAAGGGGTAGTGCCACTGGGCAAAGGGCATAGCGCCTGAATCGTACCAGCAGTCAAGCACTTCTTTTTCGCGGTGCATATCTCCCCCGCACTCGGGGCAGCGCAGTATCACACTGTCGATGTAGGGCCTGTGCAGCTCAGGCAGATTGACCGGCGAGGTGCTCATCTCCTTGAGCTCCTGCACACTGCCAACCACATGGATATGTCCTTCCGGACAGGTCCACACCGGCAGTGGCGTCCCCCAGTAGCGTTCGCGTGATACAGCCCAGTCCATGACGTTTTCCACAAAGTTGCCCATGCGGCCATCCCTGATGTTATCAGGGTGCCAGTCAATGGCCTGGTTGTTTTCAACCAGCTCGTCGCGTACCGCGGTCATGCGGATAAACCATCCGGCGCGGGCATAGTAAAGCAACGGCGTATCACAGCGCCAGCAGTGGGGGTAGTTATGAGTATACATTGCTTTTTTGAGCAGCAAACCGCGCTGGGTCAAATCCTCCATGATGAGAGGATCGGCATCTTTGACGAACTTTCCTTCCCAGGGCGTACCTTTCACAAACTCACCCTTGACATCCACAGGCTGCAAAAAGGGCAGATTATGTTCACGCCCAATACGGGCATCATCTTCACCAAAGGCCGGTGCATTGTGGACAATGCCTGTACCATCTGTCAGGGTAACATAGGAATCACCCACCACATACCAGCCCTTCTCGCTTGGCATAGGAGCAGGCGGATAAAGAGGTTCATAGGCAATGCCCAGAAGTTCCTTTCCTT
>JAAZEI010000068.1 GCA_012512355.1 Clostridiales bacterium
CATCAAAAAAGGTTCAGCCAAAGACCAAAAACAACAGGAATACAGGTGTTTGATCAACAAAAATAAGGAAATCCTCCGTTTATTTGGTAGAATAGATTAATCAAAAAAACACTACTAAACAAACGAAAGGACTTCCTTTGCATGAATACTACCACAATCACTTACGCATTGAAAAGAGAAACTTTCAATTTCTGCCAGGTATTGAGCAAAGATGCCCCGATGGCGCAGAAGCGATTCATAACTGATATGATCTATGGTATAACAGCCAGTGGCAGCTGCATCTTGTCCAAGATTGCCGACACACTTCAGGAGCCCATTCACAAGAGCAACACCATTGACAGGCTGTCCCGGCATCTCAAGTCGGATATGCCTCAAACGCTGGAGAAGAACTATCGCCATCTCGTGAAAGGCCAGATTAAACCGACCGGGAACATCTTCGTGGATGACAGCGATATCATCAAGCCCCATGGTTATGCCTTTGAAGATCTGGATCTTGTTCGTGATGGTTCTTCCAAGGATAAGAAGATAGAGAAGGGATATCATGTCGCGGAGATATGCGCACTGCTTGACAAGGGAAAACAACCGGTCAGCCTTTATTCGCATATCTACTCTTCCATATCCGAGGACTTTGTTTCGGCAAATGCGCAGACGCAAAACGCACTGATTTCGGTCTTTAGAGATTTCCCCGACGCCACCTATATATTCGACCGAGGCTATGATGCCAATGAACACTTCAAGTTCTTGTACCGGCACGACAAGCAGTTTATTGTTCGCATCAAACAAAACCGTACGCTGTATCACAAGGGCAAGAGTTGGAATGCGGTCACATTGCGCGATTCTCATAAAGGAAAGATCAAAGTCGATGTGAAGTTTGAGGGAAAAGACACTTCCTGCTATGTTTCCCACCTGAATGTGCGCATCACAGCGGACCGTCATCCCCTGAGACTGCTGCTGATCTATGGGCTGACAAAAACACCAATGATGCTGGTCACCAACAGAGCGGTGAAAGGCAAAGAGGATGCCGCGAAGATCGTCAGGAGTTATTTTTCACGTTGGCGCATTGAGGAATACTTCAGGTTCAAGAAGCAGCATTATGGGTTTGAGGGCTTTCGCGTACGATCTCTCAAAGCTATTAACGCACTCAACCGCTATGTTTCTTTCTCCATTGGTTTGCTGAGCACAATCTCACAAAAAGATGAGAATTCGCAGTTGAAGCAAAGCATCCTTGCCAAAGCGATGGCGCTGAAAAAAGAAGTCAGCTTCTTTCTCTACCAATACGGCTATGGCGTTATGCGCATACTGGCGCAGGCACATCAGGGCATCCGCGGCTGGCTTAAGAAAAAGTGGGAAAAGTACAAGCAGCTTGAGATGATTCTGGTGACACGCATGAACCGCTGAAAAGAAGACAAGTGAATAGAACTGATCCGGCAGCTGTCAGGCGGTCTTAATTGACATGCCTTAAAATGTTCACTATCCCATATTTTTTATCCTGCCAATCCATTTGAGGGACTATACTAGCTATTCCCTGCTAAATCAATGTCTTTTTTGAAGGTATGCGGAAACTCAAGTACCAGGTTAGTGTTGCCAAAGAGGCCAGTGAGCAGTAAAATGAACTACTGAGGCAGAAGATAATCCTATCCAATGTAACGAGCCACCCCTATTCAATAAAAGAGTTTCCTGGGCATGAATGGAGAGAAGACACCCTGTTATGAAGAATAAAAAAACGAATTGGCTGAGCCCTGCCAGGTTTTTGGTACTTGGCTTTGCCTGCGTTATTTTGATGGGCATGCTGTTGCTTTTGCTTCCTCTTTCAGTCAATCATGGTGTCAAAATTGGGTTTATTGACGCCTTTTTTACATCGACCAGTGCAGTGTGCGTGACCGGATTGGTCGTGGTGGATACCGCTGATACTTTTAGTATATTTGGACGGACAATTATAGCTTTGCTAATACAGATAGGCGGGTTGGGCTTTCACTCTATCGGGGTCGCATTCATATTGCTGGCAGGAAAAGAGGTTAATCTCAAGGAGCGGGTGCTGATTAAAGAGGGGCTGAATCTCAGCAACATGCAAGGGATAGTAAAATTAATTAAATCTGTGATATTGCTAACTTTTGTCTTTGAAGGTGTTGGCATGGCGCTGGGGTATATCGTTTTTTCAAAAGAATTTTCTCCTTTGACAGCTTTGGGGATCAGTGCATTTCATTCGGTCGCGGCCTTTAACAACTCGGGTTTTGATATCATGGGTGGCTTTCAAAGCCTAACATCCTACCAGGACAATATGCTTCTCAATATGATAACAGCAGGGTTGGTTATTTTTGGCGGCCTGGGCTTCTATGTTATTAAAGAGATCGTGAATAAGCGCTCCTGGCATGACTTTAGCATGAACACGAAGATCGTTCTCGTGATGAGTATTATTTTGCTGGCGGGTGGCACTTTGCTCATCAAGTTTACCAACAATATGACCTGGCTTGGGGCATTCTTTCATAGTGCTTCGTCCAGGACGGCTGGATTTAATACCTATAATATTGGAGAGTTTTCTACGGCTGGTCAGTTTACCCTGGTCATGCTCATGTTCATCGGTGCGTCACCGGGGTCAACAGGCGGCGGTGTAAAAACCACCACGATTTTTACTTTGTTTAAGAGTATGTTTTCCTTTGCAACAAACAAAGAATCCACAGCATTCCATCGAAAAATACCCAACGAGAGCATTTTGAAAGCCTTTATGGTAACTTTGCTGGCTCTTCTGGTTGTTTGCGTAATAGTTTTTCTCATTTGTATTATCGAACCGCAGCTGCAGTTTTCTCAGGTTGTGTTTGAAGTTGTTTCTGGGTTTGCCACGGTGGGCCTCACCACAGGCATCACACCGCAATTATCCGGGCTGAGCAAACTGCTGCTGTGTGCTACAATGTTTATAGGACGTTTGGGGCCGCTCACGATGGCAACAGTGTGGATTTACAAACCAAAGCCCCATATTTCCTTCGGCTCGGAGCATGTATCAATAGGTTAGGAGACACTCATGTCAGGATTTGGATTGAGCAATATTTATGGTGTAATCGGGTTAGGAAGGTTTGGGACTGCTCTTGCTGAGACTTTGGCTGAAAATGGGCAGGAAGTGATTGTTCTTGATAATAATGAAAGCAAGATCAGTCAAATACAGGATAAGGTGCTCCAGGCTTTTGTGGTGCCGAAACTTGATAAAATCTCGCTGCAGGAAGCAGGGATACAAAACTGCGGTACGGTCATTGTGTGCATTGGTGAGCAGGTTGAAGCAAGTATTCTGACCACGCTCAACGTTATTGAGCTGGATGTGCCGCGTGTTATTGCAAAAGCGATGAGCACTGAACATGGCCGGGTGCTGGAAAAGATAGGCGCTGAAGTTGTTTATCCTGAGAGGGACCGCGCTGTACGCTTAGCCAACGCTCTCACCCGCCCCAGAGCGCTGGATTATTTGGATTTATCCCGGGAGTATTCTATTTCCGAGTTTAGACTCAGCGAGAAAATGTCCGGGAAAACTATCCTGGAAGTTGATTTGAGAAAAAAATACGGACTGAACATTATCGCAATTGTCAGGGGAGAAGAAACCATTGTAGAAATACAGCCGGATCTTAAGCTAAAAACAGATGATCTGATTGTTGTCATTGGACGTAAAGAGAACGTCCTTAGATTTGAAAAAAACGTAATTTCCTGATACTCATCATAACTTTCTGATTGTAAATTTGAGAATGCACAAAGCTACGTTTTTCAAGACAATGCAATAACGCGGGTTTCAGCGAAACCTTGCGGCGCAATACATGTTAATGCTCATGTTTTATCTGTTGTCCAGGGGCAAAGAATAGTCTCTCTTTGAAGCTAAGTAGCAGAGGGGGAATGTTTTGTGTATACTGTTAAGACATGGTCAACAGGGAGGTCGAAACTTGTCGGTAAATCTTCGCGCTCTGATTGTTGCAGATCAGGAGAGTAAATTTATCTGGGACTATTTTGACAAATCACGCTTTGAAGGTGTGGATGTCATTATTTCCTGCGGAGATTTAAAGGCTCATTATCTTTCCTTTTTAACAACAATGGTTTCAGCGCCTCTGCTGTATGTGCCAGGGAATCATGATGGAGACTATCTTCGAAACCCACCCGAAGGCTGTGATGACCTGACAGAGAAAATGATCACAATCAAGGGAGTTCGTTTCATCGGATTTGGCGGCGCTTTGTCCCGAAGCCCCAAACCCTTTCATTATACCGAAAAAGATCTCTCCAGACAGGTGGTGCGCAGAATGCCTGAAATTTGTATGCATGGCGGCTTTGATGTTTTGGTAACGCATGCGCCCTCCCGTGGATTGGGAGACGGGGAAGACGTCTTTCACAAAGGATTCAAAGGATATTTGGCTCTGCTTCATCTATTTAGCCCCCATTATCATCTGCATGGTCATGTGCATATGAATTACGCAGGCGCAAAACAGGATCTTATTTATCGGGATACAAAAATACTCAATGGATACAACTATCGAATTGTGGATTTGGTGCTTCCAAAGAAAAACCACAAGCGCTTATCTTACTTAAAAACACGTTATGATTGGGTGAAAGAATATGCAAGCAGCGGTTAAACATACAGCCAGGATGGAATATGATAATGCCCTGCGGCGAGGCAAGCGGGAGTACAGCACACTGACTTCCAAAGGCGAGCGCGGCACTTTATTGGTTCTGGATGAATTGACACAGGAAAGCCGCATCATGGCCTATGTCAAGCAGCCAACACGTGAAATATCAATGAATCGCATTGCCGGCACCTATACTTCAGCCCGTGCCAGAAGCTTTAGTGCCGGTTTTATGCCGCTTTATGACAGCGGGACAGAATTTGCAGGAAAGTGGATTGCTTTATGTGCTGCACACATGAGCGAAGGTCTTCGAGATCCCATTCAGGTTTATGAGTACATGTGGAATTATTATGTCATTGAAGGCAACAAGCGCGTGAGTGTGCTCAAATATTTTGGCGCGCCATCTGTCAGGGCAGAGATAACCCGTATGATTCCGCAAATGGACGCGGATGAACCGGATACTGCTGCTTATTATGCTTTTCTGCGCTATGACCGCAAAGGCAAGTTTAAGAACATTCACTTGAGCAGCGCCGAGCGCTACGAAGCTTTGGAGAAAACAGAAAAAGTGCTGCTCCAGAAGGTGGGTTCTCAGGAGAATGAAATTAATTTTAACAGCATGTTCCTTCGTTTTGAAGTCGCGTATGCCGCAGCCGGCAGTACGCTGTCACTGGGAGACGCGTTTTTGGAATACCTGAAGGTTTTTGGTTTTATTCTCGCAGAACCATCGAGTTTATTGACCGAGCGCATCCATGACTTAAAACCCCAATTGGAGCTTACCCAAAGCCCGCCCAAAGAGCCTACCCTCCTGCTGGAAGTACAGCCTGATGTTCAGCAGCAAAGTTTGATCAGCCGGTTGTTTAGCGGTCGTAAAACAGCTGAAATTGTATTTGCATATGAAGAAGGTCGAACTGCTGATAATTGGATAGGGGCACATGAAAAAGGACGCCTTGAAATGCAGGAAGTTCTGGGAGATGAAGTCTCTTCCTCTTGTATTGACGGGCTCACACCGGAGAATTCCTATGAACTGATCAGTCAAAATGCCACAGGTAAAGATCTGCTGATTGTGACCTCTGCCCGCCTGGCTCCTGCCGCTTTACGGTTCTCGCTTGAAAACCCTGATTGCATTACCTTGATTTACTCAAGAGCTAGACAGGACAGCAGGCTGAACACATATTATGGCCGTTATTATGAACCCGTATTTTTATGCGGCATCACCGCAGGCCTTGCCACCAAAAGTGGGAAGGTAGCCTATATCACACCCTACTTGACAGGAGGCCGCCACACCAGTGATATCAATGCATTCGCCTTGGGAGTCAAAAGTGTGCGTCCCGATGCCCATGTTTATCTGATGATGAAAAATGTTTCGCCTATTGATCCGACTACTTGTGAACTTGGCATTCGTCAATCAGTCGAATTAGGCTGTGATATCGCCCTGACGCCCGATTATCCTGGGCTTAGCATGGACGCAGCCCCGGAGGGAAGTTTTTCTTTTCTTTTGCGACTCCATGCTATGGGACAGCCTTCGGAATATCTGGCTTCCCCTACTTGGAACTGGGGGCGCTATTACACAGAGATAGCGCGCAGCTACCTCAACAACAGCCTCGAATTTCTCCGCATTATAGACAAGCGTGAAGAGCCTTCCGTCACAGGCTTTTGGTGGGGCATGGCCAGCGGGGCTCTGGAATTCAGATCTGTAAAATTCCTTCACCCCATAGCGGATAATCTTTTACAATATATACGCAGCAACATTCAGCTGGGTCGCTTTAAGCCATTTCGCGGACCGATTTTTGATAAAAATGGCATGGAAAGAGTATCTGAACATTCAGCTCTGCGGCCTTACGATATCCTGTACATGGAATGGCTGGCTGACTTTATTCACATAATCGCTGATTAACAGCTAATAATTTTATTTTTTAATTTGTTTGCGATAGCGCTGTTACTAAAAAAGCCGCCTTGTTAATTGCTCGGCGGCTTTTTACAAATATACTATAAAATATCAGATGCCCCAATTTCTTTCTGTACTGCGGCTCGCGTTTTCCGCCACCAGCAGCTCAATCATTTCATCCTGCGAGTAGTCGTTGACTGTTTCGCCTTTGCGTGTACGAATGGAGACGCTGCCTTCTTCTGCCTCCCGGTCTCCGATGATAAGCATGTAGGGGATTTTCATCATTTGTGCTTCGCGCACTTTAAAGCCAATTTTTTCATTGCGTAAGTCAAGTTCGACGCGCAATCCCCTTTGTTTCATTTTCTCCTGTAAAGCGATTGCGGCCGCATCCGCACGTTGCGTAATTGTCATGATCTTGGCTTGTACCGGTGACAGCCACAGCGGGAATGCGCCTCCAAAGTGCTCTATCAATATCCCGATGAAGCGTTCCATCGATCCATATACTACACGGTGCAGCATGATGGGACGGTGTTTCTCCCCATCAGCGCCGATATAGCTCAAATCAAAGAGTTCAGGCATGTTCATATCCAGCTGTATGGTTCCGCATTGCCAGCTGCGTCCCAGGCTGTCACGCAGATGAAAGTCGATTTTGGGGCCATAGAAAGCACCGTCGCCCTCATTGATGGTATAAGGCACTCCCATCTCATCCAGCGCGTCCTTGAGTGCTTTTGTAGATAATTCCCAAAGTTTATCTGATCCGACGGAGTTTTCGGGCCTGGTTGACAGTTCAATTTTATAAGGAAATCCAAAGGTTTTGTAGACGCTGTCAGCCAGCTGATAAATCCCGATCACTTCCTGTTTGATTTGGTCTTCCGTACAGAAAATGTGTGCATCGTCCTGGGTAAAGCAGCGTACACGCATCAATCCATGCAAAGTGCCGGATTTTTCGTGACGGTGCACCAAACCCAGCTCAGCCAGTCGCTGGGGCAGGTCACGATAACTCCACTTTCTGCGTTTGAAAGCCAATATTCCGCCGGGACAATTCATGGGTTTGATGGCATAATCAGCATCATCGATTTTGGTAACATACATATTATCCCGGTAATGATCCCAATGTCCGCTTGTTTCCCATAGTGTTCGGGAGAGGATAATGGGCGTTTTCACTTCTTCATAACCGGCTTGTTCATGTATTTCATGCCAGTAATTCTCCAGAATATTGCGAAGCACCATGCCTTTGGGATAAAAAAATGGGAAACCGGGGCCTTCATCCAGGATGTCAAACAAGTCAAGTTCCCGACCCAGTTTGCGGTGGTCACGCTTTTTTGCCTCTTCTATCATGGTGAGGTAGGCTTCAAGATCAGCTTTGTCGGTAAATGCAGTGCCATATATACGCTGGAGCATTTTCTGTTTTTCGTCTCCGTGCCAATATGCCCCTGCAACACTTGTGAGTTTGAGGGCTTTGATACGGCCTGTGTTGGGCAGGTGAGGGCCGGCGCAAAGATCAACAAAATCACCCTGCTGATAAAAAGAGATCACTTCATCCTCGGGCAAGCTTTCGATGAGTTCTATCTTATAAGGTTCATCTTTCTCCTGCATGAAAGCAATAGCTTCATCGCGCGGCAGGGTAAATCGAACCTCGCGGTCATTTTTCTTGATGATGCGCTTCATTTCTTTCTCAATTTTTGCGAGGATCTCTGGTGTAAAGGGTTCATCCACATCAAAATCATAGTAAAAGCCGTGTTCGATGGCGGGCCCTATCGCGAGCTTGGCCTCGGGTACGACGTTTTTCACCGCACTTGCCAGGACATGCGATGCTGTGTGGCGCAGCACTCTTTTTGCCTCGTCATCGGAGAAACTGAGGAAACTTAATTCTCCGTCAGTTTCCAGCGGCTGCATCAATTCAACCAGTTCACCATTGAAGCGCGCTGCAATGGCAGTTTTCTTAAGTTCGGAATCGAGCTGCGTCAAAATATCAAGTGCATTAATGCCTAGATCATATTGTTTATTTTCCCCATTTACTTTGATGTTCATGCCCATGCTCCTTTAAAAGCTTTCTAAACAAAATAAAAAAAACATTCATCCCCTCGGGACGAATGCGCTGCATCCGCGGTTCCACCCTAATTTGCCAAAGCCACTTGCTGCTGCTCTATCGCTCAGCCTGCGTCTCTCGTCAGTCAGTGGTATCGCCGCCCTCTATACTTGCCTGTGTTTTCAGCCTTGACACAAACTCTCTGCCAGTGTTGGGTAGGGACTTGTCTGCCATCATTCAAGAGAATAAAATAATTATATCTTACTGGTAAGGGGCTGTCAACAAAAATAAACGGCATGCCTTCATAGGACTTCAGCATATAGTTAACAGGATCTGACGGTCATTACGACTTTAGAAACAATAAGAAACAATTACAGACTAAAGTATCATCATGAAATATAACTGGATTAATATTATTCAAACTTTATACTATTGGGAACAATCAAGGCAAAAAATGCAAAGTCGAATGATTTACATAAGCAAAATGTACAATTACTCCCCTAGTGTTTACAAACAGGTCACTTATATTCATTGTATTTACTCAAATTACATTGTATAATAATAAATGTTTCGATTTGTTAAATACCACGGAACAGCGATATAAGGAGTGTCAAGAATGAAGCGTAATATCCAATCTTTAAAAGATGGTTTGCCACTATTTAAGGCCTTGTCCTCAGAAACTCGGATTGCAATCCTTGAATTATTGATGAACAAGGGTCCTTTGCGCATGACTGCAATTGCTGAAGCGCTGAAAATTACAGGCGGAGCGATTACCAGTCATGTGAAGCTTTTGCATGAAGCAGGGCTGATTAACATCGAACAGCGCGGTGGAAAGCATGGCGTTCAAAAAATATGCAGCGCCAATGTCGAGCCGTTTTCTGTAGACATCAAGGCACCTAACAAAGCCTGAAGGTTGCCTAGCTAATTATTAAGACTCAACATCATTGCAGTTTGCTGTATTTCATTTAGCCCGCTTGTTGCGGGCTTTTCTTCTTCTCAAAAACGCTTGCGCGTCATCTTGCGGCTTTCTTGAACATATCTGCTCAAAAATAGAACTTGTACGGGGTTTATGCCCTGCCCAAATCTTTTCACTTTAATGTTGCTGTGGTATACTAAATGCGAGGAGGGAAGGCATGCGAAGTATGACAGGATATGGCCGATTTTCTCTGGCGGAGAAAGACCGTGAGTTGAGTATAGAACTCAAATCTGTTAATCACCGCTACCTTGATCTTAATTTTCGCCTTCCCCGGCCAATGCAGTTTATTGAGCTTACCCTCCGCAAGAAAATAGGCATGACATTATCACGGGGGCATGTTGATATCATCCTGAATTATCAGAACTGTGGTTCGGATAGCAGGCTGGCAGCAATTGATGTACCGCTTGCTGTTTCTTATTATAAGGCAGCTCAAAATCTAAAAAAGACGACTCAAATTGGAGGTTCTTTTGAAATAACTCACCTGATGAACCTGCCAGAAGTAATTGTACTCAGCGAGGGTTCTGAAGATGAGGAAGTTCTGACTCAGCTTTGCATGAGGACTTTGGAAGGGGCTTTGGCGGCACTGCTGGATTCAAGGGAGCAGGAAGGTGAAGCGATGCGCTGTGATTTGGGAAACCATATGCAGCACCTGGAAGACTTGCACGGTCAGCTATCTTCAGTGGCACTCCTGCAGCCGCAAACTTTCCATCAGCGCCTCACACAGCGGTTGGAGCAGCTTGTCCCCGAAGGGATAGATGAAGGCCGTCTGGAGCTTGAAGTCGCTTTATTGGCAGACAAAGTTGCAGTGGATGAAGAATTGGCAAGGCTGGCAGCCCATATCGATCAGATGAATCAATTGCTGGATGAAAATGAAGCCCTTGGGCGAAAAATGGATTTTTTGTCTCAGGAGATGAACAGGGAAGTCAATACCATTGGCAGCAAATCCAACTCCTTGCCCATTACCCGTCTGGTCCTTGAAATGAAAAACACGCTTGAAAAAGTGCGTGAACAGATACAGAATGTGGAGTGAACTGTATGCATCTCCAGAGGATAGGTGAATGAAGGAAAAGCGCAGAGGCATGCTGCTGGTGGTATCCGGCCCCAGCGGGACAGGGAAAGGAACACTTTGTGAACGTTTGCTTCGCAGCGATCCCACCATCAAGTTTGGGATATCATCGACCACTCGCAAGGCACGTGAAGGGGAGATAGATGGTGTGCACTACCGCTTCATAGATGATGCGCAATTTGATGCGATGCTCAGTGAAGATGCTTTTTTAGAACATGCCACCGTTCATGGACACCGTTATGGTACGCCCAGAATGCAAGTAGAGCAGGCAATCGAGCAGGGGGACAACATATTGCTGGATATCGATCCGCAAGGTGCTTTGAATGTGATGGACAAAATGCCTGAAACAGTCAGCATTTTCATCTTGCCGCCTAGTTATGCAGCACTTCGCGAAAGGCTTCATACCCGCAACACAGATGACCCCGAAGAGATTCTCAAGCGACTGTCCAACGCCTATGGCGAAGTGCGCTTGCTCAAGCACTATCAATACGCTCTGGTCAACGACCAGCTCGACCAGGCCTTTTCAAGGCTGAGCGCCATCATACTGGCAGAAAAACAGCGTACCACTCGATATTTCCCTGAAATATACGACGAATAAGGAGAAACATATGCCTATTAACAAACCTGATATTGAACAGCTGCGCAAGAAAACGGATTCAACCTATACTTTGGTGGTGGAGGCTGCACGGCGTGCCCGCCAGCTGATGGATGGGGCGCAGTCTCTGATTGAAGATGATGAGCAAAAGCCTCTCACCTTGGCCATTGAGGAAATTAACCGCGGGCTCATTACCTATCATCGCAAGTTGGAAGATGAATGATAAAGTGGAACATCTAAAAGGGAAAACTGTTGTTTTGGGGGTCACCGGCGGCATCGCTGCCTACAAAGCCTGCGAGTTGGTTTCTAGGATGAAAAAGGCCGAGGCTGAGGTGTATGTGATCATGACCAAAAGCGCTTGTGAGTTTGTCCAGCCTATGACTTTACAAACTCTCAGCGGTCACCCCGTAGCAGTTGATACCTTTTCCAACCCCCAGTATTGGGAGGTTGAACATATAGCGCTGGCCAAAAAGGCTGATTTATTTATCATTGCTCCGGCTACCGCCAACATCATTGCGAAGCTGGCTTTGGGCTTGGGAGATGACATGCTCAGCACCACCATGCTGGCAAGCACTTCACCACTTCTTATAGCGCCTGCAATGAATACACAGATGTATCAGGCTCCTGCAACGCAAAAAAACCTGGCTGTTTTAATACAGCGAGGTGCCTATACCGTTGGCCCTGAAGGCGGTATGCTCGCTTGCGGAGATGTAGGGGCGGGACGCATGAGCGAACCCCAGGAGATACTTAAGAGCGCTGATGCCATCCTTTCACCACGAGGCGATTATGCCGGTCTGCGTATATTGGTGACTGCCGGTCCCACCAGGGAAGCCATTGACCCCGTGCGCTTTCTGACGAATAAATCATCGGGTAAAATGGGCTATGCCATTGCTGAGGCCTTGCTGGCACGAGGTGCGCAGGTGCAGTTGGTATCAGGCCCGGTCTCTCTTGTACCGCCTGATGGGCTTGAAATCGTGAGGATAGAATCGACTCAGGACTTATATCAGGCTGTGATGGAGTCAGCGCCTGATGTTGACATGCTCATTCAGGCAGCGGCTCCTGCTGATTTTACGCCTGTAGCCTATACAGAACAAAAAATTAAAAAAGACGCAGATAAAGGCTTGTCGCTTCAGTTTAAGCAGACCCCGGATGTAGCCAAAGCAGCCGGAACGCATAAAAAAACCCACCAGGTTTTTATCGGTTTTGCCGCTGAGACCGGTCAGGACATGGACAAGGTGATGAAAAAACTGCAAGAAAAGAACCTTGATATGATTTGCTTCAATGATGTCACCCAAGAAGGCGCGGGTTTTGGTGGGGATACCAATATTTTAAATCTTATCAGCCAAGCGGACCAGATTCAGCTTCCCTTGCTGTCCAAACGCATAGCGGCGGACAGGATTCTTGATGAAGCTTTAAAACTCAGGAAGGCCAAGTTGTGACCCTTACCCCGCCTTTTGCACAAGTTATCGTGGATATTGCTCATGCCGATGTGGATAAAGTATTTACTTACGCCATTCCACAGGGAATGGCTCTTCAAATTGGCATGCGCGTAGAGGTACCTTTTGGTTATCAGGAAAAAGAAGGCTATATTCTTGGCTTTGCCTCTTCCTGCGACCTGGCGCCTGATAAGATCAGGGACATTAAGGCGACACTTGAAGATTATCCTGCTATTTTGCCGCCCTTGGTAGAATTAGCCCGTGAGATGAGCCGCAATGCCCACTGCCCCCTGGCTGAAACCCTGCGTCTGATGATACCTGCACAGCTGCGGCGCGGGCGCATCAGCATCAAATATGAGAAAGTGGCTCAGCTGCTGCTGTCGGGAGACAGTCTCCAAGCCGCCCGTGCAGCCCAAACACGCTCTGCAAAGCGAAGGCTGCTCATCGATCTGATGGCAGATGGTGCCGTGCACCCCTTGAGTGAATTGGGGCTGTTGGTGCGAAGTCCGCTTGAACCATTGAAGAAGCTTGAAGAAATGGGTGTTATCCGCCTCTTTGAAAGAGAAGTTTTGCGCTCTCCCTATCCGGACGCTCCCATCAAAGTGGAAGATCCTATCCTTACACCGGGGCAGGAGGAAGTTCTGAGCGAAATTATACCCGCGCTGCAAGATGGGCAAGGTTCGTTTTTGCTGCATGGGGTGACAGGTTCTGGTAAAACAGAAGTCTACATCCGTGCCGTACGCGAGACGCTTGCCAAGGGCAAGTGTGCCATTGTGCTTGTACCTGAAATCGTTCTGACGCCTCAAATGGTGGGCTGGTTTCGGGGACGTTTTTCGGATGATGCGGCAGTGCTTCACTCCAGGCTGTCAGCCGGAGAGCGCTATGATGAGTGGCGCAGGATTCGACTTGGACAGGCCAAGGTGGTCATTGGCGCTCGATCCGCCGTGTTTGCCCCCGTCAGCCATCTGGGGCTGATCATTGTTGATGAAGAACACGAAAGCAGTTATGTATCAGACCGCGTCCCTGCCTATGATGCCAGGGAAATAGCAAAAAGCCGCGCGCGGCGTGAAGGTGCTACGGTGCTGCTGGCCAGTGCCACGCCTTCCATCCTCAGCTTCGCCAAAGCGCGGCGCGGAGATTACACTCTGCTTGAAATGCCCGATCGGGTTAATGGCATGAGCATGCCGGAAGTGACCATCGTTGATATGCGCAAAGAGTTGCGTCTGGGCAATAAGGGTATGTTCTCTATGGAGCTTCTTAGCAGGCTTGATCAGTGCATGGCCCTGGGGCAGCAAGCGATGCTGTTTATCAATCGCAGAGGTTATGCGCCCAGCGTTGTATGCCGCATGTGCGGACACACCCTGGGCTGCTCACTGTGCGATGTCAGCTTGACCTATCATGCCTGGGACGGACAAATGCACTGTCACTACTGCGGGCAAAAAACACCTCTGCCTGGCAGCTGTCCGGAATGTTCTTCAAGCTACTTGCGCAGCGTCGGCGTGGGCACACAAAAGGTAGAAGAAGAGGTTGTGAAGCGTTATCCGGACATTCCTGTTGTGCGTTTGGATCATGACACAACAAACTTAAAAGACGCACATCGAGATTTGATCAATCGCTTTCGCAGCGGTCAGGCCCGTATAATGATTGGTACGCAGATGATCGCTAAGGGCCTGGATTTTCCCAAAGTAACGTTAGTTGGCGCCATTTTGGCTGATTTATCGCTTAATTTGCCTGATTACAGAAGCCCTGAGCGCAGCTTTCAATTGCTGACTCAAGTGGCAGGACGGGCAGGGAGGGCAGACATGCCCGGGCAAGTAGTTATTCAGACGTATCAGCCGGAACATTACGCCATCATTGCAGCGGCAAGCCAGGATTACCGCAAGTTTTTTAACACAGAATTTGACAGGCGCAGGCGGGATCTTTACCCGCCGTTTACAATGCTTGCACGCATGCTGTGCCAGTCCAAGGATGAAAAAACAGCCCGTGAAATGAGCTCTGCCATTTACCAGAAAGTAGACGCTCTGCTGCAGCTCAATCCTGTCATGAAAAAGCGGGTGCTGTTTTACCGGGAGGATGTGTCTCCCATCAAGAAGATTATGGGAAGATCAAGAGCTCAAGTGTTTTTAAAGCTGCTTGTTCATCCAGATAGCGAGGCGGTGCTGGCTGCCTTGCAGGAAATGACAAAGGAGAGTTGGCCCGGGGAAGTGGCGCTTGAAATCAACCCTGCTTCAATGGCCTGAGGAGGAAATATGTCCCGCAAGAAAATATTGCATATCGGAGATCCGCTGCTGCGTGCAGTCAGTCACCCTGTTAAAAAATTTGATTTAAGGCTTGCGATGATTGTTCGTGACATGGGAGAGACCATGTATGGAGCTGACGGCATCGGCTTGGCCGCGCCGCAAATAGGGCTGATGCGGCGATTGATCGTGATTGATTTATATGATGAGGAAGGTCTGAGGGTTTTTGTTAACCCCGATATCATAAAAGCAGAGGGAGAAGTATCTTTAACTGAGGGCTGCCTGAGTGTTCCCGGTCGCCGAGGATGCGTTACCCGACCGGAGCTGGTGACTGTGCGCTACCAGGATATTAAAGGCAATGTGCATGAATTAAGCGCAGAAGGCTTGTTGGCGCGTGCGCTGCAGCATGAAATAGATCATCTCAATGGGGTGCTTTATGTAGATTTGATGGATTATGAAGTTTTCGAAGAAGAAGAAGAAGAAGAAGAAGAAGAAGCGCTGCCGCAGGCAAGCGAAGCCTGATGCGAATTGTTTTTATGGGGACACCCGAATATGCAGTACAGTCGCTCCAGGCTTTGGTGGAGGCAGGATACGCTGTTGAGGCCGTCTTTACCCAGCCGGATAAGCCAAAAGGACGTGGGGGTAAGGTGCAGATGCCACCCGCAAAGATGTATGCACTCCAACAAGGCATTGAGGTATATCAGCCTCTGAAGATCAGGCGTGACAGCGTGAAAAATTTAAAAGACCTGGTCCCGGATATCTGTGTCACGGCAGCATTTGGACAAATTTTATCAAAAGAACTGCTGGATATCCCAAGGCTTGGGACTGTCAATGTTCATGCTTCTCTGCTGCCCCAATACAGGGGCAGTTCGCCGGTAAACTGGTGCCTGATCAATGGAGAAACAAAGACAGGGGTCAGCACCATGCTCACCGATGAAGGTATAGATACAGGCGATATCCTGCTGCAAAAAGCCATCGACATTCTTCCGGGCGAAACCGCCGGAGAGCTGACACAAAGGCTGGGGGCTTTGGGCGCACAGCTTTTGATCGAAACATTACAGGGTTTATCAGCTGGACAAATCATCCCAAGACCGCAAGATGAAGAAGAAAGCAGTTATTATCCCATGCTCAAAAAAGAAATGGGATTGATCGATTGGACTGAGAATGCGGCTTCTATCGTCAACCTCATCAGAGGACTCAACCCCTGGCCGACCGCTTTCACAGACACAAAATATGGAAGACTAAAGCTATTGCAAGCGCAAGCAGCAGATAGCCCCGAACAGCCACCGGGTACAGTGGTTGAAGCCGATCCCAAGAAGGGACTTGTCATCCGGGCAGGCGCAGGCGCTGTGCGTGTGCATTTGCTGCAGGGCGAAGGCGGAAAAATAATGAAATCTAGTGACTATCTGCGGGGACATCCTCTGCAGACCGGCGAAAGATTATAAATGTCTCAGCTAAGCTGAGGAAGGAAAAACATGAGCGAAAACAATCATAAAGAAAAACCGGCAAACGACCATCCTAAGCCTGACAAAAAGGGGCAGAGCAGTTTTCCGGGAAAAAGAGATGCCAAACGAGGTTATCAAGGCAAGAAACCTTATGCCAAGCCGGCTTATGGCAAATCTGCTACTGGTAAAGACAGTTCTTACCAAAATCAACGCAAACCAAACACAGGACCGGCAGGCCAAAATCAGAGCAAAAAGACAGACTTTGCCAAACCTGCTTATGGAAAACCTGCTTTTAATAAAGATGATTCTACTCAGGGCGCACGCAAGCCCTACGGTCGTCCAGCACCCCAGGGACAAAGCGGTGAGCGCAGTTTCGCCAAACCTGCCTATGGGAAACCGGCGTATAACAAAAGCGC
>JAAZEI010000069.1 GCA_012512355.1 Clostridiales bacterium
AATTATCAGCAATGGCGTGCTTGCGGTTCACCAGCTGAGGAAGCTGCTCTTTGCCAGAAGGAAGGGCAGGTTTTGGCGTCACCATGAGTTTATTCGCAGCTGAGCTGTCGATGAGGTTCATGGTCTCTATCCCTGCCATACCGTCGGGCTCAAGCCCATGCTGCTGCTGAAAAAGCACAAGAGCAGATTTTGTTCCGTTTCCAAATTGCCCGTCAAGTTCACCTAAATAAAAACCAAGTTCTTTCAACCTAGTTTGCAATAGAGTAACCTCAGGGCCTATCGAGCCTGAACGAAGCAAACTATCGGTCGGTTTTGCGTATATAGCCGGCGGTGCCAGGGTAGGGGAGGGCGTGATAGCTGCTTCTGTCTTGTAAACACGATTGATCTGATCAGCTTGAAAATTGAAATATATAATGGCGATTAGCATGATGGCAGCCAAGACGAAGATAAGACCTAAAAAACTGCCTCTTTTCTTTTTCATGTTCATCATTCCTTCCTCGCTAAACTGCTGACAGTATAAAGTGCGCAAAGAACTGCTGTCAACTTGCTCCAATGTACAGAGAATGATAGAATGGGCAAATTGATGGAGGTAAGCATGAAAAAAGCAATTATTTTCGATCTTGATGGCACGCTGATTAATTCTCTTCCAGATATATCGGCAGCCATGAATAAGGTATTGGTATCCTATGGTTTGCCTTCTCATGACGAGACAAAATACAAGCTTTTTACGGGTGATGGGGCAAAAAATCTGGCGCTTCGAGCTTTGGGTGACAATAAAGAATTGTTTGACAAAGTTTATCAAAGTTATGCTGAAGAATATGCTAAAAACAGTCGCGTTAATACAGTGCCATATCATGGGATACCTCAATTGCTGTATGAGTTAGGCGAAGCAGGAATAAAAATCTGTGTATTAAGTAATAAAGGCCATTCAGATGTGAAGAAGGTACTTAAATATTTCTTTCCAAAGGTACAGTTTGCCTATAGCGCAGGTGTCAGAGAGGGCGGACCGGTTAAGCCCGATCCCAGGGCTGCGCAGGAAGTCCTGCAGGCGCTTGCGCTGTCCGCTGATGAGTGTTGGTACATAGGTGATACAATCACTGATATGCGCTGCGCGGCAGATGCCGGTATTCCAAGTATTGCTGTTGGCTGGGGGTTTCAGAGCAAGCAAATGATTTCCCAAGCTGACCCTGATTATTTTGTGGAAAATGTAGAAGAACTTCGCCAGCTCCTAATAAAAGATCATAAGAAGCATTAAAACAATAAAATTATTGCTTGCACCTGAAGCAATATTATGGTAAAGTGATTTTTGCTGTACAGCACAAGCTATTTGGGGAGGTGAAACAAGTTGCCGAATATAAAATCATCCATCAAGCGCGTTAAAGTGAACGAAAAAAAGAGAATGCGTAACCGCATGGTCAAGAGTGGCGTGAAGACCGCAGTCAAGAAATACAATCTAGTTGTTACCACAGAGCCAGCCAATGGCCTGGCTGCATTAAGCTCCGTCTCCTCAGCTTTGGACAAAGCCGCAGTTAAAGGCGTCATCCATAAGAATGCTGTCAATCGTAAAAAATCCCGCTTAGCAAAAGCGCTCAATAAAGCCACAGCCTGATTATTAATTATCATTCGCCGCTGATGAGCGGCTGTTTTATTAGATTTTTTACCGCCGCTTATTATTTAGCGGAAAAAAGTCCGCGTCATGTAAACATAACATGATGCGGACTAAGTTGTTTTTCGAAGCTATTTATAATGCACTTGAGATTTTGGCTGCAAGGGCTACGTTGTTATACACTAACTGGATGTTGCTGGCTAGGCTGTCCCCTCCTGTCAGTTCAGAAACCCTGGCCAGAAGGAAAGGCGTTATTTCCTTCCCTTTGATACACTGCTCTCTTGCTTCTTGCAAAGCTTGATGTATGCTGGCATCTATCATATCAGCATCCATGGCATAAGCCCTGGGAATTGGGTTGGTGATGAGCATGCCGCCGGCAAACCCAAGCTGCCGCTGAACTTTAATAGCATCTGCTATTTCCTTGGGGCTGTCCATGCGGTAATCGACTTTATAAGCGCTGCGGTCAGTGTAAAAAGCAGGAAGTTCTGAGGTGCCGTAACCTATGACGGGGACACCCTGAGTTTCCAAATACTCCAGTGTCAATGCCAAATCCAAAATGCTTTTAGCGCCTGCGCAAACGACCGCTACAGGCGTTTGCCCAAGTTCTTTGAGGTCCGCGGAAATGTCCATAGATGTTTGCGCACCCCGGTGGACTCCCCCGATTCCGCCCGTAGCAAAAACTCTAATCCCCGCCATGGCAGCGAGAATCATGGTGGCAGCAACTGTGGTAGCGCCGTCTTGTTTTCTTGCGATTAAGATGGGGATATCTCTTCGGCTTGCTTTTTGAACTTCTTGGCCGGTTTGACCGAGATATTCTATTTGTTCCTGAGTAAGACCCACGCAGAGCTTTCCGCCGATGATAGCAATTGTTGCAGGCTCAGCACCGTTTTCTCTAGCGATGCGCTCACATTCAAGAGCAGTCTGAACATTTTGCGGGAAAGGCATACCATGACTGATAATGGTGCTTTCCAGAGCAATGACCGGGCTGCCCTCAAGAAGTGCTTTCTTAATCTTTTTAGAAATTTTAAGATGTTTCATGGACAAAATCCTTTCAATTTGAACAATATAGCGCAGCCATGCGCGAAAGGTGTTCATCAGCAAACTTCATCCCCTGCAGGGCGCAGTCACGTAAATTTTTGTTCTGTGCGATAGCTTTCACTATGCCGGCGCTCATAGCGTCACCTGCTCCTGTGCTTGGGCCTTTGGGGGCAGGGTTAGCCGGCAGATGAAAGCGTTCTTTTTGGTCTGCGCAGTAAAGTCCATTCTTGCCCAAAGAAATATAGACCTGTTGAACCCCCATGGTCAGCAAGTCTGTTGCAGCTTCTACTTCATTATTTCGTCCTGTCAGCAGCTGAGCTTCTGTCAAATTGGGCTTGACGGCTTTGAGCAGGGGCAATATAGGTAGGAGACGCTTTGCTTTGCTGCCGCTGACAGGGTCAGCGACAAGCGGCATTTGTAAATATTTGGCTGCCGCAACCAAACTCTCGTCGGGCAGATTGGCATCGATCAGACAAGCGGCAAACTCATTGTTAGGCAAGATTTTAATAGCAGGAATACTAAGGGATGCCATAGCGGCCATGTCATTGATGGCAATGGCCATGTCGCCTTGCGCATCATGCACAGCTAGGTAGACACAGCTGTTTTGTGGGCTGCTGATGGCATATTGCAGACCAATGTTCAGCTCCTTACAGCTTTGTCTGAGTGATTTTGCAAAATCATCCTGACCAAATACAGTCATCAGCTCTACAGGGATACCATGCCTGGCCAACTGTTCAGCCATATTTCTGCCTACCCCGCCAGGGCTCAGTCTTACCTTGCCAACTAAAGAGTCGCCAAACGTAAATTCAGCTTCCGGCATTGCCAACACATCCATATTGATACCGCCAATGATTAAAATTGGTTTCAACGAGTTCTCACCAGCTTTCCGGATATAGCTCTGACCGAGTTGATGATCAGCGCTGCAAGGATTGCCCATTCGAAGCTTTTCACCTGAACGGCGTGGGGAAATAACCACATGGTCATCATGATTAAGGTGCTGTCAACCAATATGCCGATTACGCCCAAGGTCAGCAAATTAAAAGCGAAAAGAACAATTTTTGAAAGCGGTCTGATCAGCAAGTACAGTGTCATTAGACAGGCTCCTGCCATCAGAGCAGATGAAAGGCTATTGCACCACAAGCCATGGAGCAGATAATCTGCCAGTGGAAATGCTATCGTACCAAAGATGAAGCGGACAGCAAAGGAAAACATCACACCAAAAGATTATTGCCAATGAGCATACAATCACCAAAGCTAAAAAATCGATATTTTTCTTTAACAGCTTCCCGATAAGCACTTAAGGCATTTTCCTGCCCCATAAAAGCGCTCACCAGCATCAGCAGCGTGCTTTGAGGCAAGTGAAAATTGGTTAGCAGCATATCTGTCCCTTTGAGTTTGACGCCGGGCAGGATAAAAATATTTGTCATTCCTTGTCCTGCGTGAATGGTTCCCTGTTCATCGCATAAGGTTTCGAGGGTTCTCACGCTGGTTGTGCCAACACAAATAATACGGCCTCCATTTGTGCGAGCTGAGTTGATGCGAAGAGCTGCGTCTTCGCTTACTTCATAATATTCGCTGTGCATTTGGTGCGCGTGGATATTTTCTTCTTTTACAGGACGAAAAGTGCCAAGCCCAACATGCAGCACAATGGGAACGATATCGATGCCCATGGATTCTATGCGGTCAAGCACTTCAGGTGTGAAATGCAGGCCCGCAGTAGGCGCGGCTGCACTGCCGTCCAGCTTGGCATACACAGTCTGATAACGCTCGGGGTTTTCCAGTTTTTCATGAATATAGGGGGGAAGGGGCATCTCCCCCAAATCATCCAAAATATTTTCAAATAACCCTTTAAAGAAGAACCTTACCAGACAAGTGCCGCCGCTAAACCTGTCGCCGATGATCGCTTTGAGCTTTCCTTCACCAAATGAAACTTCGGCACCCTTTGGCAAGCGTCTGCCAGGCTTTATCATTGCTTCCCAACTGTCTTCAGTCATTCGTCTTAGCAGCAAAACTTCGACAGCGGCACCGGTTTGTTCTTTAAAACCAAGTAGTCTGGCAGGGATAACACGTGTCTGGTTGATGACCATGACATCATTAGGTTTTAAGAAATTTGGAAAATCACGGAAAATAAAGCCTTCTCGTCTGCTGTTTTCCCTGTTGCAAACGAGCATTCTGCTGTTATCTCGCGGTTCAATCGGCGTTTGAGCGATTAATTCTGCCGGTAGAAAATAGTTAAAATCACGTGTTTTCATCAATCATCCTCATCTGTTCCAACATGATTTCTTGGTTCATGTGGGCAGGGGGTGTGCGTTTTAAGTGTAAATATGCAAGCTGGGTTGCCATGCGCCCTCTAGGGGTGCGTTTGATAAAACCCAATTGAAGTAAATAAGGCTCATAAACATCTTCAATGGTAATTGCGTCCTCACCTGTAGATGCAGCCAAAGTATCCAGTCCCACCGGCCCTCCGGCAAACTTATCCATCATGGTCAGCAGCACATTGCGGTCCACCTGGTCTAGTCCAAGTTCGTCAACATCCAGCATATCCAGGCCTTCGTGAGCGACTGTCCGAGTAATGCAGCCATCGGCTCGTACCTGTGCGTAGTCCCGGACGCGCTTTAGCATTCGGTTGGCAATGCGTGGTGTTCCCCGGCTGCGCTTTGCGATTTCCGCTATTCCTTCCTCATCAAAAGGAGTGCCGATAATGCCGGCAGAGCGGTGTAATATTCGGGCTAATTCCTCGGGAGTATACATTTGCAGGCGAAACATCATGCCAAAACGGTCCCGCAAGGGGGCTGAAAGCTGCCCAGCCCTGGTTGTCGCGCCGATGAGGGTAAACTTGGGAAGATCAAGCCGCAAAGAGCGTGCGGTAGGTCCCTTGCCTATCATAATATCCAGTGCGCCATCTTCCATTGCAGGGTAAAGCACTTCTTCCACCGCGCGGGATAGCCGGTGTATTTCATCGATGAACAAAACATCTCCCGCGTTGAGATTGGTGAGGATAGAGGCTAAATCTCCCGGTCTGTCGATTGCAGGGCCGGAAGTAATGCGTACATTTTGTCCCATTTCAGCCGCTACAATACAGGCCAAGGTTGTCTTTCCAAGGCCTGGCGGCCCATAAAGCAAAATATGATCCAGCGCATCCCGACGCTCAAGTGCAGCCCTGATATAGATGCTCAAGCTGTCTTTGATGGTGGATTGTCCTACATAGTCTCGCAGAACTTTGGGACGAAGGGAAGTTTCGATATCTCCATCCTCTTGATGTATATCGGAAGTTAAAATACGGTCATTATCCATGTTTATCCTTTCGACATGCTGCGCAATGCGCTGCGCACAATTTCATCCGGGCTGAGTACCTCACTGCCGCTTTGCTGCACGGCAGATACGGCCCTGGCCGCCTCCGTCTGAGTATAGCCAAGCGACTGAAGCGCCATGATAGCTTCTGCCATGACACTATCATGAGCTACATGAGGAATCGCGGATAAATTCTCACCGCCTGCCAGATCCTCCGCTGTAAACTTATCCTTAAGTTCCAGTACGATACGCTGGGCTGTTTTTTTACCTATACCCGGTGCGCGTGACAGCATCACAGCGTCTCCGGTCAGAATCGCCATGGTCAGTTCTCCCAGCGGGAGGGCAGCCAATATACCAAGTGCAGTCTTAGGCCCAATCCCGGAGATGCTGTTAAGTTTCAAAAACATGTTTTTTTCATCCATCGAAACAAAGCCAAACAAATCCATGGCATCCTGTCTGACACTTAAATAAGTATAAACCCGCATAAACTCCCCCCGTGGTGGAGCCGATGATAAGGTGCTGTTGCTGCATAAGAGCAAATACCCAACACCATTGGTGTTGATAACCAGTTCACTCTGAGATTTTTGTTCGATAATACCTTCAATAAACGCGTACATATTATCCTCTTATTTCATTCTGAATTGAAATTTGTTGGAGCCGGCATTGAGGTGAGTCACAGCAGCGGCGACAGCGTCTGCCGCATCATCA
>JAAZEI010000070.1 GCA_012512355.1 Clostridiales bacterium
AGAACTTTGGAAAGTTATAGAAAACTCTCAAAGCTAAGTCACGAAAGCTCAGATGACAAGATATTTGCGGTGATTGGCGGCGGCTTTATCGGGGCTGAAATTGCGGCGGCGCTGTCGATGAATCATAAAAAGGTAGTCATGCTGATGCCTGAAGAGGGCATTGCTGCGCGGATTTTCCCGCATGATTTGTCGCAATATGTGAATGAATATTATCGCGGCAAAGGTGTTGATGTGCGAACGGGTGTGAAGGTGACAGGAGAAGCCTTTCAAGATGGCCGCCACCATCTCCAGGTTTCCAAAGGGGCTGAAGTGGTCGCTGATTATCTGGTAGCAGGCATCGGGATCATCCTGAATGTTGATGTCGCCCAGGCGGCCTGTCTTCGAACAGACCATGGCATTATGGTGGATGAATACCTGGCGACAAACAAACCTGGTATTTTCGCGGCCGGGGATGCTGCTGTTTACTATAGCCCTGCTCTGAAGAAGTGGATGAACTTCGAGCATGAGGACAATGCCAACACGATGGGGCGCATTGCCGGCCGTAACATGGCGGGTGCAAATGAGAAGTTTGATCATCTGTCCTATTTTTATTCAGATCTCTTTGATTTGGCTTACGAAGCTGTGGGCGAACTGGATTCAAGGCTTAACACAGTGGCAGACTGGGCGGAGCCCTTCAAAAAAGGCGTCATTTATTATTTCAAGGAAGATCGCATTTGCGGCGTTTTGCTTTGGAATGTCTGGGACATGGTGCCTGATGCGCGGAAGTTGATTTCGAGCCCCGGCCCCTATCATCCGGAGGATCTTGATAAGACCCAACCGCCGGCTTGGAAAATAAAGTTTTGACATGAAAGAGAAGATGTCACTCAAAGGCAGAACAATCATCGTCACAGGCGGTGCCAGGCGTGTAGGTAAAATCCTTGCACTGGCTGCTGCCGGAACTGGCGCTGATGTGGTGGTGCACTACGGCGCTTCAAAGGGTGAGGCGCAAGCGACAGCGGAAGAAATCAGATCCCTGGGTGTCCAGGCTTTTCTGCTGCAGGCTGATCTGAACAAACCCCAGGAAGCTGCCGGGTTCATTGAGCGAGCCCAGGAATTTGGGCCCTTGTTCGCCCTGGTTAACAGCGCAGCTATTTTTGAGCGGCTTGATTGGAAGAGTACGACGCTGGAAGCCTGGAACCGACATTTGATGGTGAACCTGACAGCGCCTTTTTTGCTCAGTCAGGCTTTTGCAAACGCCCTTGGAGGAGCCCGAGGGCGCATCATCAATATTGTTGATTGGCGATGGCAGCGGCCGGGGGCGGATCACCTGCCATACGCGATTAGCAAATCAGCCCTTGCCGCCCTCACACAGTCTCTTGCAATGGGCATGGCGCCGGACATCACCGTCAATGCGCTGGCGCTGGGTGCTATTCTGCCGCCCAGTGATGGCGCGGCAAAACCAGATATCCTGCTGGGTGTGCCGGCCCGCCGGTGGGCAGCACCCCAGGAAGTCGCTGATGCAATCAGGTTTTTGCTGACAGGCCCTGAGTATATCACTGGCGAAATTATCTATGTCGACGGCGGCGAGCATTTGCTGTAGAAAGGAGCACTCATGGACCGTGTCATGATTA
Organism: Clostridiales bacterium; assembly: GCA_012512355.1. Lineage (GTDB taxonomy): Bacteria > Bacillota > Clostridia > Christensenellales > Aristaeellaceae > UBA1038. The sequence goes on from JAAZEI010000070.1 coordinate 1,611, forward strand.
CCAATCTGGTTGCCAGGGGAATCATTGGCCTCAATGAATGGGAACGGGAGAAATTACAGGAAATACGAATTAACATTGAGCTGTACGGCGATTTCGATCAGGTGGGGCAGAGCGACGACATAAAAGACGGCGTCAATTACCGAACCGTGGCCAAAAAAGTGCTTTCTTATGCGCAAACATCAGGCCACTTTACGGTGGAAGCTCTGGCCGCCAATCTGGCGAGAATCTGTCTGGAGGAAGCGGGCGTTGAAAAAGTCAGGATGAGGGTTGAAAAACCTGGCGCCGTGCGTTTCGCAGAATCTGTGGGCATTGAGATAGAGCGCGATCAAAGCTGGCTCAAATGAATAGCTCAAACCGGGTAGTCTGTTTGCTGCTGGGATCAAATATTTGGCCGGAAATGAATTTAAAGCATGCGCTGCATATGCTCAGGGACCAGCTTGGCATCCTCAAAATATCTTCAGTCTGGAAAACAAGGGCAAAAGGCTCCCCGGGACCAGATTTTTTAAATGCGGCAGTCTTGGCAGAGACAGATTTGAGTGCTGATGAACTAAAAGAAGACGTCCTGCGCCCTCTTGAAACAAAGCTTGGCCGTGTTCGGAAAGCGGATAAAAACGCCCCGCGCACCATGGATATAGATATTATTATTTTCGATGGCCTTTTGATGGATGAAGATTTGTGGCAGCAGGTATATGTGGCCGTTCCCGTGTCTGAGCTTTTACCCGATTACATTTCAGACAATGGCATGATGCTCAAGGATGCCGCGCACCTGCTGGCTGGGATAGAGCCCTTGACTTTGATGCCGCGCATATTCGAAGACAATTAAACAGGAAGAAACCAGAAAACAGACAGCGCAAGCTATCTGTTTTCTGGTTTTCAGCGTATCAAAAGTTTTGTGAGCCTTTTCTATCCTTATGACAAGCTCATCGCGGCAAATGCCTCCCCGGCCTTCTCCATGAATGCCGCTGCCTCATCACTGAAGATGTCAAAGGAAGGATCTGGTTTTTGAAGCGATTCATGATCCAGAATATAATCAAGCGATATCCTGGCTGCCTGATCAAAGCGGGTGGGGCAGAGGAAGCCCGGAACAAAGCTCTTTATTTTTGAGTTGTCAAATAATGCGCAGTTGGCCTTATCACCCAGCAGTCCTCCGCGCCAATCTGTATTCTTAACCTGCGCCAGCATATGTGAAGGCACATAGCAGGGCTTGAAAGGACGATCCAATAGGCTGCTGACAGTCTGATAGATTTGGTTCCAGCTGAGCGCTTCGTCAGAAGTAATGTGGAATGCTTCGCCCAGAGCGTGGACATTGCCCATCAGGCCGATGAAACCTTTTGCGAAGTCTTCAGACCAGGTCACTGTCCACAGGTTCGTGCCGTCTCCGGCGATGACGACAGGCTTTTCCTGCAGGATGCGGCTGATAACACTGTAAGGCCCTGTTTTTCCATGGACGGCAAAAGGCAGGCCTGCCTGGGAGAATGTATGGCTGGGGCGGACGATTGTGACAGGAAAGTCCTGGTCACGATAGGCAGTCATCAGCACATCCTCGCAGGCTGCCTTATTGCGGGAGTATTCCCAGAAAGGGTTAAAAAGAGGGGTCGATTCCCTCACGAAGGGATAGCGCGGAGGCTTATGATAAGCTGAGGCGCTGCTAATAAAGATGTATTGGCCGCACATGCCATCAAACAGCTCGATGTCGCGCTGTACCTGCTGGGGGGTATAGGCGATAAACTGGGCCACCACATCAAAATAGCGTCCTTTTAGTTTCTCTTTGACCAGAGTGATATGCGCCATATCAGCCGTGATGGCTTCCGCCCGTGGCAGCAATTCTTTGGCGCTGCCACGGTTGAGTATCGTGAGTTCCCATCCCTGGTCGATGAGCTGTTTTGAGATGGGCAGGCTGATGGTACCGGTACCGCCAATTAACAGGGCTTTCATCTATTCTTGTCCTCCTTGTTCAATTTTGCTTTTATCAGGGTATTATACTATGAGCATACCCGTTTGGGTATATTTCTATTGCCAAGGGATTCATCTGGTCTGTGATATGAATCCCGGCGATGAAGGAGAAAAAGATGAACATTGACAATATTCTGGTCTTGGTCCGTCTGGATGAAGACCAGCTTAAGAAGATTAAAAGTGTCGTGCCGCAGGCTGAGATTGTCCTGCAAAAGCCAAAAGAACTGACACGCGAACAGGTGGAGCGGGCTGATATCATTGTCGGGAACATTCATTCAGAATTTTTGCCGTATTTAAAAAACACGAAGCTGCTGCAGCTGCTTTCATCAGGCGTTTCAAAGAAATATCTTAGCCTCCACCAGACAGCGCCTGACTGCATCCTGTGCAGCGCTTCAGGCGCGTATGGCCCTGCCATCAGTGAATACATGTTAGCAGGGCTGTTGATGATGATGCAGCGCTTGCATTTATACCGGGATGATCGGCATAAAGGTGAATGGAAACCGCGGGAAGACGCGCGTCTTCTCAGGGATGCCAAGGTATTGAGTGTAGGCATGGGAGATATCGGTACAAGCTTTGGAAGACTCTGCTCTCTGCTGGGGGCGCAGGTGACCGGCATCCGCAGGCGCAAAACCAGCCCGCCGCCTTTTATTGAACGAATCGCCGGGATAGATGAGCTGGATCTGCTGCTCCCCCAAATGGATGTGGTGGCCCTTGCCTTGCCCGAGACAGCGCAAACCCTGGGTGTGATGAACCGCGAGCGTTTTGAAGCGATGAAAGACGGCAGTTATTTTATGAATGTAGGCCGCGGCAGCGCTGTGGACCAGGAAGCCCTGCTTTGGGCGCTGCGCTCGGGCAAACTGGCCGGTGCTCTCATCGACGTGATGGATCCTGAACCACTGCCGCCCGAGCACCCCCTCTGGCAGGAAGAGAGGCTGATGATCACGCCCCATATTTCAGGCCAATATCATTCGCAGGAAACACAAAATGAACTCATCGAACTCGTTTGCAAAAATATTGAAGCACTCAAAACCGGCGGCGAAATGACAGCGAGGGTAGATTTTGAGTCCGGGTACAGAGAATAATCAAAACCGGACACAAAAAAGGCAGGCTGCGCTGTACAGCCTGCCTTTTGAATAGCGATTAGTCAATAAACCGCAGGACCTCTTCTGTTGGCAGGCGTTTTTTAACTCTTGGGACTGTTGTTTCCTTTGGATAGCCCAGGGTGACCATCAGGCGCAAGCGGTCTTTTTGCGGGATATGAAGCAGAGCTTTCGCTTCTTCTTCGGGGAAGTAGCCAATGATGCAGCTGCCAAGCCCCAGCGCTGTAGCAGCCAGGCTAAGCTGTTGAGTGCACAGGCCAATATCCAGGGTGGTCCACTGTTTTTCCAAATATAGCTCGCCATATCGTTTGACCATGCGCTCATCGATGACTTCAGCAATGGCCAGAATGCAGGGCGCTTGGTCTACCCAGCCGTTGATATGGCGTGTATGTGTCATTTTTGCAAGTGCCTGTTTGGTTTCTTCCTCACTTACAGCAACAAAGCGCCAGGGCTGGCCATTGCCGGCGGAGGGGGCCATGCAGGCCAGTTCGATGAGGGCTTCTATTTTTTCTTTTTCAACTGGTATCTGGGCATAGCTTCGGCAGCTTTCACGGGCTTTGAGCCCTTCTATAAAACTTAATGATTCCATCAATGCTCATCCTTTCCAAGCAGCTTGTCTTTGTCGATGACAGCCCTTACCGCGGCGTGCAGGGCCTTGGTAAAGCCCAGCTCGTCAAGCTTGAGTACACCCTCAATGGTGGTGCCCCCTGGGCTTGTGACTTTGTCCATGAGAACCCTGGGGTGTTCATGGCTTGACATCAGTAATTTGCCGCTGCCAAACAGCATTTCGCAAGCCGTCTCCTGCGCCATCTGCCGGGTCAGGCCCGCCTGCACCCCGGCTTGCGCCAGCGCATCGACAAACTGAAATGCAAAGGCAGGGGCAGCGCCTGCAATCGCTGAAAAGGCAGGAAACAGCGTTTCGGGTATTTCGTGAACAGAGCCGATGGAGGAGAGCAGGGTCTGCCCCCGCTGCATTTGCTCGATGCTGACATGCTCGTTTCGGCATAAGGCGCTGGAAGCCGCCGTCACCATCGCGTTAAGGCTTGGCATGGTGCGGATGATGGCTGTGCCGCCAGGCAGCCGGCTTTCGTAATAAGACAGGGACAGGCCCGCCGCGATGGTGATGACCAGGGCTTCAGGCTTGATGCTGTCTTTGATGTGGGTTAAGACTTCAGGCATCACCTGCGGTTTGACGCACAGAACAAGGATATCACCCTGCTGCGCCGCCTCCTGAAGCGTTTTCAAAGGCACGAGCCCGACATCTTTTTGTAAAAGGCTCGCCGCCAACTCGCTGCTGTCGAAACCCGTCAAGGTATCGTGCAGATAATGACCGCTTTGTATCATCCCCCGCAGGATGGCTCCCGCCATATTGCCAAGGCCGATGAAGCTATAAATCATGTTTGTCCTCCTTATGCAGTCTGAGGTGCTGTCAGATAGCTGAGCAATTGGCCCGGGCTTCTGACACCCGTGAAGGCGTGGTTTTTCTGAGCAATATCAGCCAGGGTATGCGCGTCTGAAGAATGCAGGAGATGATAGCCGCTGACATCTGCTGTAAGCGGCAGGCTGTCGCATACTTCAAGCGCTGTAAACTCTTCTTCTTTTGGGATCAGCCCCAGCGCTGTCAGCAGGCCGTTGCTGCCCCTGTTGATGTGAGCCGGCACCGGCACGCCGCCCAGACTGCGCGTCATCAGACAAACCTCCTGCAGGCTGCGGTCAAGGGCCATGAGCAGCAGCTTATCTTCATAGCGGATGACTTCGTCCCGAGCGTTCACATAAGCCTGCACCCCGAAATATTCAGGGCGGTTGATGATATCGGGCAGGTGCTTTGCGCAGTAGGCCCCCATCTCCTGCGCAGCCTGGATGCTGTCGAAATAGCACAGCAGATGCACTTCTTCCTTGGTACACACTTCAATCCCCGGCAGCAGCATAAGCCCCTCGCGCAGCGCGCAGGCGGCCACAGCGTCCAGGTTACCTGCTGTCTGGTGGTCGGTCACAGCGATGATATCCAGCCCATTGAGCCTGGCCATGGCGCAGATGTTGCCCGGTGACATGTCCATGTCAGCGCAGGGCGACAGGCAGGAATGGATATGCAAATCGTAATATTGCTTCAAAATTCAGGCAGGGATACCCTGCTGCGCCAGAATGCCGCACAGCGCATAGGCTGACAGAGGGCTTGAAATCACTACGATTCCCTCTTCCCTGGCTTTGTTGAGGGAGCTGTCTTCCATCTGGATGTCTTCGGGCAAAATAACGCAGCTCATCTCATGCAAAGCCGCGATGGCGATGACGTTGAGGTGGGTCTGCACAGTTATCCAGGCCATATTCTGACGCCCTTTGGCCATCACCCAGCTGAGCAGATCGCAGACGTAGGCCGACGTGATGCTCCTGTCTGAATTGTTTTCCTGTGTGAGCAGTTTTCCCTGTATGAGCGGCAGCACTTGCTGTATGTTCATCTTATCCTCCTTCAAAGGCGGCAAATTTATTACATGTCTTATTGTAAACGCAAGACTTGAAGGGAGCAAGTAAAACAGGGATATGTTCGCGCTGTAGCATCCTAGAAAGATAAAACTTGATTATTATCATAGTATTTTGCCCTTGATTGGTATAAAATATAGATGCAGGCAAAGTCCCGATGCACCATCAGCCTGTGCCTGTGAGCGTTTGTCCCCCCCAGCCATGCCGGCTGGTTACACAGCATGATCAGAATGAAACAACTTGATGTATTTGCCAACATATGGATGCAATATTCATCAAATCGTTGTATAATATACCAAGGAACAGATTAAATAAAAGGAGACTTTTGAGTATGAAAGCACATATAGACGAAGATACTTGCATTGGCTGCGGCCTGTGCGAAAGCATTGCCCCCAATACCTTTGAAATGGACGGCGACCTGGCCAAAGTTATCGAAGTACCCGTCAGCGACGAAGATGCTGCCAGAGAAGCCTGTGAATCCTGCCCTGTGGATGCCATAACGCTTGAAGACTGAAACAAATCTTTCCCGATGATGAACAATCAACCATGATAAACACTTGTCAGGTGAAGGCAGGCTGCTGCTGCGGTGTTGACAGCTGTGTGCGTCGCGTCAACATCTTCAGCATGCTGCCTGAAAGCAAACTGCAGGAGGTCGCGTCCCTGGTGCGCCACCGGGAGTATGAGCAAAAAGAAACCCTCTTTTCCCTGGGTGAAGCGATAGCAGGCATCTATATCATCCGGCATGGCTCGGTGAAGCTGCAGCGTCAGGATGCGGAAGGCCATGAGCGCATTGTCAACATTCTGCGTGTCGGTGATTTCTATGGCGGCGACAGCTTGTTTTTCAACAGCCATAGCCAGGAAACCGCGATAGCACTTGAACCGACCGGTATTTGCTTTATCGGCGAAGACGACCTGCGCGGTCTGCTGGCCCGCGATCCTGAAATTGCGCTAAAAATCATTCAGTATTACAGTGCCCGGCATGTCCGGGACATGAACATGCTCGAGATTCTCTCAACAGGCGATATTATGCGGCGTGTCAGCCAATTTTTGATGTGGCAGTCACAGAATGTGCCTCAGGGTCGTATCTCCCTGTCCCAGGAAGAGATGGCAGCGATGCTGGGCATAACCCCTGAAACCCTTAATCGCAAGCTGGCTATCCTCAAAAAAGAAGGCGTGATCCGTATTGTAGGGCACCGTGGCATTGACATTGTGAAGCCGCAGCGCCTGCAGGATTATGGTTAAGACAAACAGCCAATGAAGGGCACCGAAATTCGGTGCCCTGCTTTATTTGCCATACCAGGTTTGCGATGGTATCATAAACATATTCAGATACTTTCCCGCTATTTTGCGGGTTGTACCAAATATAGGAGGTTCGTATGGAAACAAGACCTTATGTATCATGGGAGCTTATGAACAACTTTTTGATTGACGCGTTCAAGGGCTATGGTGTGCCGGCAGAAGATGCCATGATTTGCGCGGACGTGCTGCTGGAGAGTGACCGTCGAGGCATTGAGAGCCACGGCTGCAACCGCTTCAAGCCCATTTATATCGATCGCATTGTTGAGGGCATTCAAAAGCCGATTACCAAGATTGATGTGCTCAGAGAAACTTCCACCACAGCGGTGCTGGATGCCAATGATGGCATGGGCATGGTGGCCAGCTATTTTGCCATGGAGATGGCCATTAAAAAAGCCAAAAAACATGGCATGTCCATGGTCGCGGTGCGAAATTCTACCCATTACGGCATTGCTGGCTACTGGACAACCATGGCCACCAAAGCAGGCATGATTGGTATGACAGGCACAAACGCCCGCTCTTCCATCGCCCCCACTTTTGGTGTTGAAAATATGCTGGGCACCAATCCCCTGACTGTGGCTTTCCCCACGGATGAGGATTTCCCCTTCAGCCTGGACTGCGCCACCTCCATCACCCAGCGCGGCAAAATAGAATATTATGCCAGGACCGGTCAGGATACTCCGGCAGGCATGGTTATCGGGCGTGACGGCAAGGCCATGACTGATAGCCCGGCCATACTCAAGGCACTCTCAAGCGGCGAGGCTGCCCTGGCCCCCTTGGGCGGCATCGGCGAAGAGCTTGCCGGATATAAGGGCTACGGCTATGCGACCGTGGTAGAAGTTCTCTCTGCCGCTTTGCAGGCAGGCAGCTTTTTGAAAGCGCTCAACGGCTTTGATGAAGACGGCAAGAAGCAGCCCTTCCACCTGGGTCACTGGTTCCTCGTCATCGACCCTGAGGCCTTCATGGGCGTTGAAAGCTTCAAAAAAACCTGCGGCGATATCCTAAGAGAGCTTCGCGCATCTGCCAAAGCGCCTGGTGAAGAGCGCATTTACACTGCCGGTGAAAAAGAATACCTGGTTTGGCTTGAGCGCAAGGACAAGGGTGTTCCGATTTCAGATGCGGTGCAAAAAGAGATCTTGGCTGTTCGCGACAAATTGGGGCTTGCTTACGAGTTCCCCTTTGATAATAAATAATTTAGTGGGGCTGTAAAATATTCCCATGAACAAAGACTCCTGCCGGAAGTTTTCGGCAGGAGTCTTTTGAATGGATGGCAGACAGTTATCCCCGTGTCGCCCCAAGGAAGAACAGGAACACGCCGATGCACGCGATGCCTGGGAATAAATAACCAATGGTCATGACTGTTTTCTATTCTTTTTTGTCGAGCTGGCGGATGTTGGTATCAGCTCAATCCTTTTCTGATCTTTGGTTTTGCTGCGAAGTAAACAAGCAGTGTTAAAAGCAGCACCATGCCCGTGCTCAGCAGCACGCTTGGCCAGTCCGCGGTTTTACTCAGCACCAGCTGATTGGCCTTGTAGGCCCAGTAGAAGGGACTCCAGTACATGGTCCATTGCCAATTGGCGGCGAGCAATTCATAGCCCAAGATCGAGCCGGCGACTGGCAGCATGATCATTTTCACATTGGTGGCGGCTTCAATGACATCATCGCTCATAAGACCCATAAGGAATCCGATAATCAAGCTTAAAGCCATGGAGGATACCCCCACCAGGAGGATCATCAGCCAGTTGATGTCATCATAGCCTGTAATCAAAAGAGCGATGATAATAGAGACAAGGGCGATGAACCCGCCAAGCAGGGTTTTTCCAAGGACAAATTCCGTTTGTGACACAGGGGTCACATTGACAGCGTTGATGGTGTTATCGGCCTTTTCACCGACAATACTGATAGCGATTAACATACCCGCCAGCATAATTGTCATGGAGATTAGCATATTGACAAGCATCGTCTTGATGGGCGAGGTAGACTGCCCAAAGGAATACAGAGTCACGTTTGACGCTTCAATGGTCTGACCTGTTTCGTACAGCGCGCTTAAGGAAGCAGCATAGTTTTCAACCATGTTAGGTTCATTGCCCTGCAGGATGATTTCGTAGCTTTTGTCTTTTCGTATAACCGCTGCGACATCATCGCGTTTTTGGACGCGGGCGATGGCGTCCTGTCTTGTGTCAAACAATTCAACTTTCGCAAAGTTTTCCATATATTGGATATGCGCAGGATCGTCATTCTTTAAAAGCGCCAGGTTCACTGTCGTATCAGCGAGGCCGGGAGTGAAAAGCGTGATACCGATGGCCAGGACGATTGGCATGATGATGATGATCAGCGCCATGGAGTCACGCCTGGCGGTTTTCAGATCCCTCATGAATATTTTCAGAATGTTTTTCATCTAATCTCTCCTTACACTGCAAGCGTCTTTTTGAATCTGAGATTTGCAAAAAGGAATAAAAAGATACCGCCCGCCAGGTAAACGCCGCTGAATAAAAGCACATAGTTAACATCGGTCGACTTCATCATGATCTCTTTCATGCCTTGCAAGAGAGGATAGGTGGGGAAGAATCTAAGCCACAGGGGGTCAAAGCTTGGAACGTAATAAGAAAAAGCGGGCAGCATCATCGCGATGAGAAAGACATAGAGAGCACCAAAGGTTTTTGACATGCTGTCAAAGAAGGTGGCGATCAATATGCCCAGGGAGGAAAACGCGAAGGATGAGACGATCAGCAGCGTATAAAATAAAAGATAGTGGGGCTGCGCCCCCATGACGGGGATGGTGAAAATCGAGGAAGATACAATGACGGTCGTTATGATCACCAGGAGTTTGGACAGCAGATATTTCCAAACTGTTGAGGGTGTCACGGCATAGGCACGGATGACCCCCTCGTCTTTATCCAGAAAGATATAGGCGATAGCGATAAAGAAGCCCATTAAAGCGCCCATCAGCACAACCAACAGCGGGACAAGGGACTGGCGTGTATTCAAAAGCTCTGCATTTTCAAGCTTTGTGATCGTCATTCCATCCATGGCTGCCTGCAGAGTAGCCGGACTTTCGTTTTGCAGGATATACAATAGGTTTTGGAATCGTGCGGTTTCATATCCCTGAAGATAGTATCTGGTTGATGCCTCTCCGGCTTCATTCATCCCGACGGCAGCGCCGATTGTCTTTTCCTGCCAGGCAAGCCTGATTAAGTCATCTTCGCTGCCTGTTTCAATAATCGTTTTTTGCAGTTTGCCAGTTTTTTGGTCAAAAACCTTATAGGTGTCCAAGTGGTAGATTTCTTCATCATAGGTATAGGTTTTGGTTTCATTTGTTTCTTTGTTTTTTACACTGAATAGGGCGGCTTTCATTTTGATTTGGGTAGGTTCCGCCAATTCCAGTGTACCATCATCAAGTTCTTCCTGCAGCATCAAGGACTTGATTTCTTTACTCATGTCATAGTAGATAAACTCTTTGGCCGAGCTTGTCGGAAATTCATTCACGGCAAACAAAAGAACCGCAAGGATGATGACAGCCATGCCGATTTCAATATAAAAATAAAAACCTCGGGCAGCGATTTTCATCTCTTTGATGTAGCTGGAGAGCAGTTTCATCTCAGACAAGCCCCCTTCCGGTGACTTGAATGAATATTTCTTCAAGCGTCGCTTCTTTTGTGTGCATGGTTTGTACTTCGTATAGATTGACAACCTCGCCAATGCGCAGCCTATCTTTTTCATCAGTGGTTTTGAGTGTTTCTTTTACAACTTGATCATCTTTGAGATAGGTGATAACGACAAGCTTCTGTCCATATTGAAGCTTCAGGCTGCTGGGCGTGTCAATCAGAACGATTTCACCGTCGATGATAAAGGCTACCCTGTCACAGAGTTCATCGGCAATGAACATATTGTGCGTGGTCAAAAAAGCGGTTGTGCCGGCAGTGGTTTTTTCCTTGATGATGTCTTTGATGTTGGCCGCGATCGCCGGGTCAAGCCCCGTGGTGGGTTCATCCAAAAACCAGAGCTCGGGGTTGTTGATCATGCTTCTGGCGAAGGTCAGTCTGTGCTTCATGCCTTTAGAAAATGTGCCTGCCAGGTCATTCTCTTTACCCAAAAGACCCACCAAATGGATAAGCTCCATCGGGTCGCGGGTGGGCACATCAAACAGCTTAGCGTAGAACTGCAGGTTTTCTTTGGCCGTCAGTTTGCTGTATACGTTTGACTGCTCAAACGAGACGCCGATTGTATTGAATCGCTCATTATGAACCCGGCTGATGTCATAGCCAGCCACGCTCACATCACCTTTTTGAAGCTTCAGCAAACCCGTCAGGATGCCCTGCGTGGTGCTCTTTCCGGCGCCTGAGGGGCCCAGAAAGCCAAAGGTTTCTCCGTTTTCTACCTCGAAGCTGATGTTTTTAACGGCCAGTTTTCTATCGTTTCCATAGGAATGGGACAGGTTTTTTACTGAAATCATACCCTTAGTCTCCTTTTTAGTGCTGATAAAACGCTGTTTTCAATAGGGTGATGTAGCTGTCGAGGTCAGCGCTGATTTTCTCATAGTCTACGCTCTGCATATTCTCCAATGTCAGCAGGCTTTCCTCAGAGTATTTCTCCATCGTCCAGCGGATGATGTTGATGGACTGCCGGGTAGCCTGCTGATCGCGGAAGCGCGAAAAATCAATATTTTTGGCATAGATATCGCCCAGGGTTGTCTGCAGTTGGATGCCGTATCTGTCATACAGCTTATTTACGTCCTCCATCTTTGTCGTATGGGATTGAGACAAAACCTTGATCACAAAGTCAAACATATGAGGGTAATCTTGCCCCATCTTCATTTTCAAAATGACAAGCGCTTTGATTCTTAAGAAGATATCCTGCTGATTCCAATCAATCTGAGAGGCAATGTCCCTAAATAGCTTGGTCAATACAAAGCCGACGAGCCAATCATACAATTCTTTCTTGCTGCCAAAGTAATGAAACAAAAGCCCCTTCGATATCTCGGCTTTTCTGACAATATTATTGGTGGATGCCTTCTCATAGGGATAGAGTGAAAACTCATGGATGGCGGCGTTGATGAGCCTCCCCTTCTTTTGGGGGTCCATGCTTTGCAAAATTGATTCCAAGATGATCTCTCCTTTTATCTCACTGACCACGTCGGTCAATAGCTAAACAATACGCCTATTGACCACATGAGTCAATGTTTTTAATAAATGATCCAATCAGGTATTTATCAGCAAAAGCAATAAAAAGCCTGCAATGATCTTGCAGGCTGAAAGACAGAGGTATGTGTTTGGGAAACTCACCGTCTCACCCTGGTAGAGGTTTTAATGACTTCTCAGGCTGTTTATGGTTTACGGCCTGGGAGGATAGGTGATGCAGCCCAGGGGGACAGCACGGCTGGCGCCTGTCGCGGAGGGGATGTTGCCGTTTCGTTTGTGGATCGTTTCGCGGGCAATCAGAGCAAAGGCAAGGGCTTCTTTGGCGTCTGAATTCCATCCCAGATCTTCCTGCGTCTGAACTAACTGCTGGGGAAACTCATCCTGGATCATAGCCCGCAGGGTTGCATTGTGCGCGCCGCCTCCGCCCAGCACGATGCGTTTGAGGTCCGGGCAGCGGGGAAAGACATATAAATCATAGTTGCGTCGCATGGTGCGGGCGGTGTAGGCGGTTGCTGTCGCAA
>JAAZEI010000071.1 GCA_012512355.1 Clostridiales bacterium
CGCTGTTAATTATAGCAGGGGCGGGAAGCGGCAAGACGCGCACAATGACATATCGTATTGCCAACTTAATGCGTGAAGGGATACCGCCCGCATCCATCATGGCTTTAACTTTTACAAACAAGGCAGCCAAAGAAATGCTCAATCGAGTGGATAAACTAACCGGCAGTTCAGCTGGAGATGCCTGGATTGGTACGTTCCACTCTATTTGCGTGCGTATTTTGAGACGCGATATAGAAAAAATAGGTTATCAGCGTTCTTTTGTCATTTATGATGATGACGATCAGATGCGTGTTCTCAAAGACATCTATAAGCGCCAGGACATTGATGAGAAGCAGTGGCCTTTTCGTGAAATAAAATCAGCCATCTCTGATGCCAAGAATCGTTTGCTGACAGCCGACGAATGGTTCGCCCAAAGCCAAAAAGACTTCAGGGCGCAGAAGATACATGATATATTCAGAGCATATGACCACCTTCTCAAACAGTCTCATGCGCTTGACTTTGATGACCTTATTTCAAAAGCCTTGCAGCTTTTGGTCGATCATCCTCCTGTTCTTGATTATTATCAGCGCCGTTTTGAGTATGTTCATGTTGATGAATATCAGGATACCAACTTTGCTCAGTATTCACTCGTCAAACTCCTCACCCAAAAAAGCGGTAATCTTTGTGTGGTTGGTGATGATGATCAGTCAATCTACGGATGGCGCGGTGCTGACATACGCAATATTCTTGAGTTTAAAAAGGATTTCCCTGATGCCGAAGTCATTAAGCTGGAACAGAATTATCGTTCCACCTCTAATATTCTGGATGCTGCCAACGCTGTTATATCCAACAACGAAAACAGGATGGATAAAGCACTTTGGACAGATTTGGGAGACGGAGAGAAGATTAAGTTTTGCAGTGCCAGCGATGAGCGTGAAGAAAGCGCATGGGTATGTGAGCGCATTCGTAGTTTACATCAAAAAGGGCTGCCTTATTCGCAGATAGCGGTACTATACAGAATGCATGCGCAAAGTCGTGTGCCCGAAGAAATGCTGATGAGAGCCGGTATTCCCTATCGTATTTATGGCGGTACGCGGTTCTATGACCGAAAAGAAATTCGTGACATCATCGCCTATCTCAGGTTGCTTGTCAATCCTCTGGACGAGGTAGCATTGAAACGGATTATTAATGTGCCCAAGCGCGCCATAGGCGACGCCACCGTGGCGATGCTCGAGCAGCATTCTTATGACAACAATATGCCTTTGTACAATGCTTTGACCGATTTGCCTGAAGCGCTTTCTTCGCGTCCGCGCAAATGCGTAGGAGGCTTTGTCGACATGATGGATAAAATGACTGCCTCCAAAGATCAAAAGTCATTGACTGAATTTGTCCAGCTTGTTCTTGATGAAACAGGGCTTTTGAGCCAATTTGAAAATACCAATGACGAAGAATTGATTGCAAAACGTGAAAACGTGATGGAGTTTGTTGGCGCAGTTCAGGAATTTGAGAACCTGGCGGAAGAAGTTACTTTAGAAGCATTCCTTGAGAATGTTGCTTTGGTCAGCGACCTGGATATGCAGGAAGATGCGCCGCAATTTGTCACTTTGATGACACTTCACTCTGCCAAAGGGCTTGAATATGATGCTGTATTTATCATCGGAATGGAGGAGGGAGTCTTCCCTTCATTGAGGTCTTTAACAGACGATAGTAAAATGGAAGAAGAGCGCCGCTTATGCTATGTTGGCATAACACGTGCCAGAAAATACCTAAGCCTTTCGCTCGCCAAACGCCGCACGCTATTTAATCAGATTGCTTTTAACCCGCCCAGCCCCTTTATTGCAGAAATTCCCTCTAAACTGCTGGCAGATGACTTTGGGAAAACACTCAGACGACACTTTGGTGTCACGGAGAGCCAAGGGATGACGATGCGCAGGCCGGCGCAAAGACAGCCTAAAACCAGCTTTGGCCTCCCGGGAATGGGACAGGACCCAACGTTAATTCCTGGTGTAAAAAAAGGTTTTGTCAGTTCAGCTGCCAGGGAGAAATTAAAATCTGCTAACGTATTTAAAGCCGGTGACAAAGTGCTGCACAAGAAATTCGGCGAAGGGGTTGTATTGGAATTGAGCGGTTCAGGTATGGAAACCCGCATCAATATTCAATTTACTGCTTATGGCGATAAACAATTTGCCCTTCACGTTGCTCCGATAGTTAAAATGGGGTAAAAATTCATGAATATTGATGAATCCATGCGGGAACTGGTTGATCGCATCAACCGGCACTCACTGGAATATTATGTGTACGATAATCCCACGATATCAGATGCGCAATGGGATGAGTTATATGACCAGCTGCTTCACATGGAGAAAGAATCGGGCGCCATATTGCCCGACTCTCCCTCAAGGCGGGTTGGCGGAGATACACTTCAGGCTTTCAAACAGCATCGGCATCTCAGTCGTCTGTGGAGTCTTGATAAGGTAAAGTCTGCCGAAGAGATGAATCAGTGGTTTGCACGAGCCTCTGCTTTGCAAATAAAGGAAGGCTTGCCCCCTTTGAAATTTGCCGTGGAGTATAAATACGATGGATTGACCATTAATTTGACTTATCAGCAAGGTATGCTGACAACTGCGGCGACCAGGGGCAATGGTCGGGTGGGTGAAGAAATTCTGGCACAGGCCATTACTGTGCGGGGGATTCCATTATCAATCCCATATCAGGGATTGCTGGAGATTCATGGTGAGTGCATTATGAAATTGAGTGATTTCAATAATTACAACAAAACAGCGCAAGAACCTTTGAAAAACGCCAGGAATGCCGCAGCCGGCGCTATTCGTAATCTAGACCCTCAGGTCACTGCTTCTCGCAGGCTGAGTGCTTTTTTTTATGAAATTGGCACAATTGAAAACCCACCGTATTCAAGCCAGGAAGCCATGCTTTCTTTTATTCGTGAGAACGGTTTTCCCACAACGCCTCTTTTGACTGTGACCGAGGATGTCAGCAAAGTTTTTGAGGCCATTGAGAAGATAGAGAAAGAGCGAGAAAACCTGAATTTTTTAATTGATGGCGCCGTTATAAAAATAACTGATAAACATACCCGAAGTGTTTTTGGATATACAGACAAGTTTCCCAGATGGGCCATTGCTTATAAGTTTGCTGCAGAAGAGAGCATCACCACCTTGGAATCAGTGACATGGGATCCGGGGAGAACAGGCAAGCTGACGCCGCTTGGGCATGTCAGCCCCGTTGAATTTTCGGGCGTGACAGTACGCAGGGCCACACTGAACAACTGGGGTGATATTCAGCGCAAAGGTTTGTTTTTGGGAGCACAAGTCTGGATTCGCCGGAGCAATGATGTAATACCGGAAATTATGGGGATTGTAAATTACGAGGAAAGCGGAATTGCACTGGCAAAGCCCATTTTCTGTCCTGCTTGTGAAACCAAACTCGTTGAAATCGGAGCGAATCTATTCTGTCCCAATAGGGATGGCTGCAAACCGCAGGTAGTGGCCAGACTGTCTCATTTTGCTGCAAGGGATGCGATGGATATAGAGGGTTTTTCACAAAAAACAGCTGAATTATTTTTTGATCTTTTGAACATACGAGAGCCTGATGCCTT
Organism: Clostridiales bacterium; assembly: GCA_012512355.1. Taxonomy (GTDB): domain Bacteria; phylum Bacillota; class Clostridia; order Christensenellales; family Aristaeellaceae; genus UBA1038. Next base: position 3,593 of record JAAZEI010000071.1, read on the forward strand.
ATATAAAATCAGCAAAACACAGCTTCTTGATTTGCCGGGGTTTTTAGATAAAAAAGCAGACAACCTTCTGCAAGCCATTGAAGCTAGTAAAAACTGTCAGCTGGATGCGTTTATTTTCGCCATTGGTATTCCCAATGTGGGCCGCGGCACCGCGCGTGATATAGGAACACACTTTGGCAGTTTGGATGCAATCAGACAAGCTAATTTGCAGACGCTTGAAGAGGTTGACGGCGTTGGAACTATATTGGCACAGAGCATCACAGATTATTTTTCGGATGAGTGCAACAATCGCTTGGTTGATGCGCTGATTGAAGTGGGTGTCAACCCTCACAATATGGCAGTAGCTGGAGATCGGCAGATTTTCGAGGGACAGTCGATTGTGGTGACTGGTACTTTGCCAAATCTCAGCCGTGCTGAAGCCGAAAATCTGATTCGCAGCCATGGCGGAATTGCTGCTTCATCTGTCAGCCGAAAGACATCCTTTCTGGTTTGCGGTGAAAAAGCAGGAAGCAAGTTAATCAAAGCACGAGGACTAGGTATTACCATACTTGATGAGGCGGCTTTACTTGAAATGATAAAATAATTTTTTGTCAAAAGTTGAAAAACCTTGGAAAGCGCCAGATAGTACATCACAAGCTATCCTGAAGCTTGTTTCCAAGAACTAAAGTTAAACTATTTTGTCACATTTTAATTGGTTTATTTTCCTTGGGAAATCTCGCATTCTGCCGCATTATTTTAAACTAGGTCCTGGATTGTTCCCAATCCTTAGCCAGCAGAAGATACGGAAGATACGGTTGATTTCCCGCGAGCCTGTTTGCCTCATCATCTTCAAATCTCCAATCCCTTACTCATGGCAGTCCTCCTGTTCGCAGACGTTTACATATAAAGGGCAATCTACCAGGAGGATAAGAAATAAACCAAGAAGAGCATTCCGTGTGGGAATGCTCTTCTTGGCTGCAGGATTTTACAGTTGTTTGTTTTGAAAAACAAGGGAAAAACCTTACTTGATTTCGATTTTAGCGCCGACTTCTTCAAACTGCTGCTTGATCTTCTCGGCTTCAGCCTTAGGCAGGCCTTCCTTGATAGTCTTGGGTGCGGATTCAACGAATTCTTTGGCTTCTTTGAGCCCAAGTCCGGAAACAACCTCGCGAACTGCTTTGATAACTTTGATTTTCTCAGAGCCGGCTTCGACTAAAATGACATCAAACTCGGTCTGCTCTTCAGCGGGGGCGTCGGCAGCGGCTGCAGGGGCAGCGGCCGCGGATACGGGGGCAGCGGCGGATACGCCGAATTTTTCTTCCAACTCTTTGAC
>JAAZEI010000072.1 GCA_012512355.1 Clostridiales bacterium
AGCCCCTACTTACGTATACAGGTTATGCGCTTGTTCACAACAGTTACGCCGCAATATACTGAGGTTCAACTGGTTGAAGACAAGTCCGCTTCTTTTAATGTGCCGGCTGATTGGAAAGGAACGCATTACCCGGTGTTTTTGCCTGAGGGCATGGAGATAGTTCAAATTACGAATTCCGGTGATTTTCATATGGTTACATACAGAGGGATTACGGATAAGAGAGTGATCGTAAATTACCGCGAGTCAGGGGAGTCGGGAGTTACCCATGTGGATACAGAAGGTGCTTTCGTACGAGAGGTGCAAGTTCATGGACACGCGGCAACACTTGTCAGGAAAGGGGACAGCGTCACGATCTATTGGACGGACGGTGTATATGCATATTTTCTGAGTGGAAAGGAAATTGATGAAGACACCGCGCTTCGCATTGCCCATGGCATACAGTTGATAAAATGACTAAAGAAGCTTGTAACAAAATCGACCTCCTTTTCGTTAAGTATAGTAGAAGGATGAAAGGGAGGTCTTTGTATGTGTTTGAAAAAAGGAGTTTTGACATTCCTTGCTTTGGTCGTTGTGATAGGCGCTGTGGTATCACCAACAATTTCTGCAAAAGCCAATGCACCTGAGTCCAATGGTATCATGACGTTTTCGGTTCAGTATAGCTATACCGATGCTATAGGCGTTAACCTTTCCTTTAACGGGAATACTGCCCAATGCTCTGGATTTATTCTCCCCTCAGGTTCCTACAATGTATCCGCAACATTGGCCTTGTATAAACAAGTCGTACCAGGTTGGCAATACCTTGCTTCCTGGTCAGGAAACGCAAGTGGCGGGCTGCCGGTTTCAATCGTTGGCGAAGCTACTGTCAGCAATGGGACCTATAAACTGGTGATTCGGGGGAACATAAGCAACCTTGAATATCCAACAGCATCTGTCACAAAAACAAATTAGGATTGAACAACTTTTCACAACATCTTATCCTGCCAGGTATCTGCGATTCTTGTGTTCAAACATACATCCTGAAATCATCTGTGTTGCTTCATCTTGTTTTTTGACAGAACATGAAAGGCGTGATTCCATTGAACGCATAAGAAGAAGTACCTGTTTTTTAGAACTGGAACAAGGCATTTTCATTCACTTACACTAACAACAGTTTACAGATGAAAAAGGAGAAGCCAATGAAAAAACTCAAATGGGGTCTTGCAGTTCTAGTCGCAGTGTTGCTTTTCTCCGCCGCCTTTAGTGTGTATGCTGACACAAGATCAAGTGCTTTTTCAAGAAATGTTTTTATAAGTGTTTATAATCTCACCACAGGAGCGACAGTGTCAGAGTCATTAAAAGCGGGCACTTTCTATCTTTACACAACTTGCACATATGGAGGCCCGAGTAATCTGTATCCTTTGGCCGTTGGTTCGAATGGGCTATACTTTAACACTAGTTATCCTTCGAGTGGATCAGTAACTTATGGGCCTCCAAGTGTTACTACTTCTGTGATAACATGGGAAATAGTGAATAATATAAGTTATCCCACTCATAATTTACTTAATTATCAGCAGGATGTTGGAATTCTATCTGCTAATTATGCCTCCAAACAAAGCGACAGTACACCAGTTTCAAGTTATAATTTTGGCCCAAAAAATGCAAAAACAACTAATATGAATCTAAACCTTAATGTGCGTTGGTACAAAAAATAGTAGCATGTAACTATTTAGTAATCTCTGCATAAGAATCTCCTTATGCAATGAATATCTCTTGTCCTATATGAAAGACTTAGGGGGGATGAATTGTTAATGAAGCGTTGCTCGCGTTGCATTATTATGGCCGGGATAATAGGACTTATTCTGATTTCATTGCCTGTTCAGGCTGAAAAATCCCGGGTTGTCATCGCTGTAACTAATTCAGGGGATGCTATGCATCCTGTAATAGAAGAAGCATTTTATAAAGCTAATCCCGAGTCTGAAATTATCTATTCGCTTTATCCGCAAGACCAGCTAAAAACAATGATACTGGCCGGAAAGGCTGATTTTGATCTATGCATCCAACCAATTGAACAGATTAACGTCTATGGCAAGGACGGATATCTAGAGGATCTTTACCCATTGATGGGGCTGGCCCAATGGCCAGAGAATCTGCTTGATATTCGGCGAGAGATAGAGCTCAACGGTTCACTATATGGCATGCCTATCGCTGTCTATCAAACTGCATGGTCTTGGAAAGATGCGCTTGCGCAGGCTGCTGGGATTGCAAAACCTGCAGTTCCATGGAATTGGGGTGATTATAAAGCACTTTCTAACCAGTTGCCAACAGACATCAATATGGACGGAACAATGGATGTCTATCTTATGTATGGCGCAAAAACACAAGATAATGCTTTGTCCAATGTGCAATTGGGCAACTTGTATGATTACTTTAGCGCATACCCTGGCGATTTTACATCCGACCGTTTTCTCAAACAATTAGATATTTTCACTGGAATCGTGGTGGCGCCTTCGCTGTTGTCACAGGATACGGCCACCCCACCCTTGTTTAATGAGAGCACGGCTGTACTCATAAGCAACTTAGGAGCAATTTCTCCTTTGAGCTTGATGGCAGGAGAGTATGGCGAACAGTCCTTCTTACCGCCGCCAATATTCGAGGCCGACAACGTGTTCTATTTGGGTGGCGCCAGTGCCTGCGCCATGATGAGAACCGCACCACACCGAGAGGCAGCTAAAGCTTTTTTAGCCGCTATGCTCTCACCAGAAGCGATGAGCACTGCTTACAGAGAGAAGGAAATGGTCGATTTAGTATATAAGCAGATGCCTGGCTCCCTCTGGTCAGATATGTATGGCGTATTTCAGCCTTCGTTTGAGGAGGGAAGTGGTAATATTTATGTGGTTCCAAGAGGGCGTACCTTTCAAGTTGAAGATTTCCCATATACCAAGGAACAGTTTGATACGGCGCAAAACTTCCGAAATAAGTTAAAGGTACCTTCATCATCAGTAGGTAGGCCTTTTTATGACGCTGTGGTAAATCGTCTTGTCCAGTGGAAAAATGGTGCACTTACCTTGGATGCCGCCATAAAATCCATACAAGAGGTTTATTTGATGATTGTAGGGGAGTAATATGCGCATAAAGGACAGCAGATTCGCAAAACTGCGAGTTTTTCGCCGGGCTCGAGAAAGCCAAGACCATAGGAAGAAAAATCTTCGTATCTCTGATAACCACGCAAACAGATGGTTGTATCCTAAGAGTGACATGCTGTTCCTAATTCCACAGTTGGCCGGGTTTTCGCTGTTTTATGTGTATGCTTTTTTGCTCACCCTACGTTATTCTGTCCTAGAAAATAACGCGCAAAAAGTATTTGTGGGCCTTAAACACTATATAAATGTGATTGAAAATCCGTATTTTCAGCTAGCGTTTCTCAATACAATCAAGTTTAGTGTGATATCTGTGCTGCTTTCCTTGGCGTTAGGATATGGTTTGTCATTGCTCGTATTTTGGCATCCATGTTTCAAATGGATCACAAACCTGGGTTTGTTTGCGCTGTTTTTGCCAACCTCGGCATTGATGATGATTTGGCGTATCCTGATGAGCGATCATGGTACCCTCGCTAATAACTTGTATACGGTACTCCCTAGAGTCTTTTCCTCGCAGATGTGGCCAGGCTTTTCACTGTATATCTTTTTCCTATGGCGATACCTTGGAATCAGCGTGCTGGTATATTTTAACGGGCTCGTGCGCATAGAACAAGGCATTATTGAATCTGCTACGATTGAAGGAGCAGGAGGTTGGCTGATATCTTGGCGTATTTTGCTACCGCTATTAAGGCGCACAACCATGTTTAATATGGTGTATATGACCGTGTGCTCATTGAGAATGTTCCGCGAAGTCTACTTACTTTATGGAGCCTATCCTCCTCAAGACCTTTACTTTGTTCAGCATTATCTAAATAATCACTTTGTGCGGTTGAATTATCAACGCCTATCTGCAGCCGCTGTACTACTGGCAGTCCTATTATCGCTAGTGTTCATGTTACTTATTAACGCCTTTCAGAAGCGAGAACGTTTATGAAACGCGTCAAATTGGCAGGCTTAAATATCTTTTTCGGGTTATTTGCCATAGCAATCCTTTTTCCAATCTTTGTAATGGTGATGAGCTCTTTCATGCCAAGCTGGACGATGACACCTGCCTATGTCAATGGGCAGACAACCAAACTAGCCCTGATTCCAATGCCTATCACAATATCACAATACAGGGAAGCCTTCCTGCTAGACACTAAACTACTAAATACCTTTTGGAACAGCTTCATATGGTCGGTCATAACAGCGCTCTGCCAAGTTGTGTTGGCCTTAGCAGCGGGCTATGTGCTAGCAAAAATACATTTTCCAGGAAGTGGCTTCATTCTGACATTATTTATTTTCGCCATGTTAATGCCGATTCAAGTTACAATTGTGCCGCATTATATAATTACGCAGCAACTACATATATATAACACCCCTTGGGCCCTTTATTTGCCGCTTATATTTGCACCATTCGGCAGCTTTCTTATGTGCCAGACGATAGCCCACCTCCCTGAGGAAATGATGGAGTATGCGCGTCTGGAGGGTGCTGGTACAGACAGAGTGTTATGTCAGATTGTCATACCTTATGCTATGCCCGGATTGTGGTTGGTGTTCCTCTTTTCATTTGCCGAAGCATGGAACACCATTGAGCAACCACTGATCTTACTCCGTGATCCAACTCAATATCCGCTGTCATTGCTGATTCATACTCAAGGGCAAATTTCAGCACAGTACGTATTTGTCGCGGCAATTGTCATGATAGTGCCGATTGTGTCTTTTTTGATGTTTATGCGCGACAGAGAATTAGGAGGATTGATGAACCTGTGAATGTCCAAACGCATAAAAATGCACCTAAATACAGTATCAACCGAGTGTTAGCAATTATCCCACTGATAGTGCTGGCATTAGTTTCTTTGCTTGGCAATACTTATCGTTTCCATACGATGGCTAAGGTGCAAGCTGGTGCACTAACCCATGGTGCTTTCCCCATCCTGGTTTCCTTAGCACAGGTTCGGGTAACTTCGGAAGAGGCGATACCTATTGTCCTACCCGATGTACTGGATGGCAAGCTATCTGCCACTTCTGTGTCAGTGGGGCAAGGCGAGGTGGTGATAGAAGGGCAGACCTTGCTAACCTATAACAAACAACAAACGGATCAGCTTTTGGTGGAGACAAAGATTCTGGTTATCGAGGCGCAGGAAGCCATATATCAGTTTGATATAGGATTTTCAGACGCCTCTATTCAAGCAGAAGAAGCCCTTGATGAGGCAATAAAAGTACTTGAGAGAGCGAAAAAGCAAAAAAATAATAGAACAATACCGAAACTTCAGAAGGATTTTGATCAGCGGCAACATGAATTTGACATCCTAACCAAGAGCGGTTATTTCATGGGCACAACCCGTGCTACTTTACAGTGGCGCTTGGATTGTGTAGTTAAGGAACAGGAAGAGCTTGCACTGATTGCTGCGAATAACTATAAACTAACTTCCCCGCAGGACGGATATGTGATGCAAAGCGTTACCGTCATTGTCGGCGCCGAGTTGAAAGCGGGGGTAGCATTATATATGCTTTTACCTAATGACGCCAAGTATCAAATTGAATTGCCACTTCCTGATGATGTAAAGATACAGATCCCGTCATCAAATGCGCAACTTACTTTATTTAATGAAGCGGACAGAAGCAAGAAGCTGACAGTAACCTTCACGGGAGAACAAAAGACGACCTTGATGCTACGTCCTGGCTGGGAAGGTCTCATGGAGCTTACACAACTTAAATCTTACATACTGCAACTCAGCTCGCCTTTTTATCCACTTATGGCGCCCAAAGAAATCTTTGATGAAAATGGAATGATTTACCTTCTTAAGCCAACTCCTCAGGAGCATATTTACACTGTATCTAAGCTTAATGTGGAGACAGAAAAAGGAAACGATAAATATATCCCCTTGCGAGGTGGTTTTCCCGCTGATGCCCTGTTTATCCTCTATCCAAATCACAATATTCTTAGCGGAACGCTGGTTTTTTTGCTTCCAGACTGACGCGATAGAGTACGCTGGAGTTCGCAACTTTGCCCAGGGGTTGAATGGGCAAGGCACTCGGACTCCGAACCCAACATGCTTGAATGGCTGTACGGGCAGATGATGGAAGTATAAGTTTCCCGCAAGATCGGCGCTGGCAAGCATGAGCAAGGTCAGGAGAGAACCAGTCACCGCTGCTGTTTCTGGGCACGGCGCATGACATGGACCTCGCCGCGCAGTGTGATCG
>JAAZEI010000073.1 GCA_012512355.1 Clostridiales bacterium
ACTTGCGGGATGGGCGTCTTGATAGAATTGGCAATTTTTTTAAATCGGGCTTCTGCAGGCATCTGGCCTTCGAATGCCCATCCTGTGATGGCGCCTTCCGCATTGGCAGTTTTCTTTTGGATGGTCAGCGGGCTTGAGCAGATTGCGTCAAGCAGGCTTTCTTTGACGCTTGGCAGGCCCTTCGCGATTTGATTGATTATTTCCTGCGCGCAAAACGCTTCAAACTGATCATACCACCCGGATTCATCAATCAGTTTCACCAAATAAAAGGGAAACAGTGTGCTGACGATCAAGCCTGTGCGGTTTTTGGGTGCCAGGCTGCTTTGGCGCAGCGCCGGGCATGAAATCTCGAAGGTTGTCAGCTCAAAATAGCGACGAAGCCACTTTTCCAGGGAGCTTCTCTGCGCTTGTGGGCTTGTCTGGTTCACTGCTTCTTTCCAGCTGTCCAGCCCGAGGGAAGATAAACCTGATAACTTTGGTGTATAAAAACAATGAGGACCAAATGCTTGGTCAACCAGGGAGGGTTCTATATCCAATTCATAAAATACCGACAGCACTGAGTCTCCGCCATGCCCCTGTTCAACCAGTTTTGCCTGTTTATGAATGGCATTGATGTTTGCGGCGGGCACGGTGCGGATTGCCCGGTAAAGCGATTTCATGTCAGCTGCCCAGATAAGGTGTTTATAGTTCGCTTTTCGGCCGTCTGCGGCCCTTGCCTCACGAAGCGACGGGTCTACCTCAACAATCTTTGTAGTGCGGGATATTTGACCGCCTTGTTCGCGGAAAAAGTCAGTCATGGATTTCGCCAGCGCCCCTGTTCCATCTTTGGGGTAGATGTAGCTCAAATACAGGCTGAAGTAGCCCAAGGCGAAAAACCCCGGTGTATTTCTAAAAAAATGCTGGGCAATGACGTCAATCAGTGCCTGATTATCGGTGAAACTGGCCAGATGCTCCTCTATGGGCAGCTGATAGTTTTTCATTTTTCCCATGTTCATCTGGAAGCGGACAAGCCAGGGCAAAATAGTACCTACAAGATACTTGGGATCACTTTTCATGTCCATGAACAGCGGGTTATCTATGCCGTACAGCACATCCATCATGCGCATCACTTTGCGGATTTCGTCCAATATGGCTGTGATATCCTGTGCATTTTCAGGGAATATCTCTGTGAGCATCGCGCCATATTCCAGCAGGAGCTGCTCTTCATTTTGTCCTTTGTCCAGGCGGACGATTTTGTCTGCAACTTTGATTGAAACCGGGTTTGGTAAAAATTCAAGCTCGATGCCCAGATCGCGCAGCATCGGCTGGATGATGCCGGAATTTGCTACCGCGCGCAGGCCGGCATCAAAGTGAAATCCGTGCCGGGAAAAATCTGCGACCAGCCCGCCTGTTTTGTCGGAACGCTCGCAAACAAGCACTTTCTGTCCTGCCCTGGCAAGATAACAGCCGGCAGTCAGACCGGCCATGCCGGAACCTACAATCAGCACATCATATGCATTATCCATGTCATACCTCTGTTTTTCATAAGCGCTCTTTGATTTCCTCGCATTTAAACAGCTTTTTAATGCGGGCTTTTTCGCTGCTGCATTTTGTATAAGTTTTTGCAGGCACCTGTCAGGATGGGTTTTAAGCTTTTGGCACCTGGTAAGTTTACTTGCCGGCGCGCTGCATGATGGATGGACCATCGAGGTTGGTCCGGCGCTGCTTTTTCATAATACCGCAGGCTGATTGCTGTCATTATATCAACCAATATAGGCACGAACAAGCGAAAGCCTCAAAGAGTACATGAAACATACCTTTTTCATAAGATAAATGAATAAAAGTACGGTAAAATTTAGAGATCCAAAGGCACACTCTCTATACATAATAAAGGAATATGACTCATTCGTCTTTTTTATATGTCAAGGCTTCCAATAGCTGACAGCATGGTATACTATAGCTTGTGCCTTGCTGTTTCTCCAATTATATATTGGTTTACATCTAAACCCACTACAAATCAAGGCCTGCCACATATGCAAGCGACCGGAAGATAGAATAATCCATCCCTAAAAATGCCTTACAGGAGAAGATGCTGAATTATGCAGAAAACGATAACAAAGACAGACGAAGTGATTGTAATAAATAAAGAATTGCCTAGCCTTGGCGAAGATAGGCTTGAACTGAGCGAAGAAAATGTATTGATGCTGTGGAGTCAGACCTACAACACACAGGGCAAACCGGATTGGTCACATATTTTCAAGTATTATCATGAAGAGATTGTGTTTCATGATACCATTCAGCAAATCAGCGGCAAGGAAGAATTTATCGCCCTGTGCAACCGCCTGACAAAGAGATGCAAGGAACTGAGGATGGATATTGAGACCATCTTTAAAAAAGACAATGAGATCATGTTTGACTGGAAAATGACCATGATGTTCAATAAGTTCCCCAGCACGCCTATCTTTGGAAGCACAAAGCTGACCCTGCATGAAGACGGTAGGATTATCAGACAGCGTGATTATTATGACCTGTGGGGAGATATCTTCAATGGCATCCCCTGGTTTAAAAAACCTTATCGCAAGTTTATGCATAAAAAGTTTGGATGAGCCTAATGAAGTATACAAAAGATGACCTGGCATTTTTAAAAAGCGCCAAAGCAACCCAGCGAAAGAGCAGTCAATCCCTCAAAGGGAAAACCTGCGCCGTATCCGGGGCTACCTCGGGCGTTGGGCTGGAAGCTGTCAAGCGTTTGGCCGCAGGCGGCGCGGATATCGTTATGGTTTGCCGCAATGAAGTCAAAGCCGAAAGCATCAAAACTCAGCTGCTCAAAGATCACGATGTGACAATTGATATCATTAGGGCCGACTTCAGCTGCCTTGAGGATGTCAGAAATGCGGCCCAAACTATCTGTGAGCGCTATGAAACCCTTGATCTGCTCATCAACAGCGCCGGACTTTATTCGACTAAACGAAAGACCACCCAGGATGGGAATGAGCTGGTGTTTGGGGTTAACCATCTTGCCTCTTTTTTATTGACTCTGCTGCTGCTTGGGCCCCTCAAAAAAAGCGGGCAGGGGCGTATTATCCAGGTGAATTCCGAAGGGCATCGCTTTGGCGGGCTTAATGTGGATGATCTGGATTGGAAAAAGCGCCATTACTTTGGTTTGCGCTCCTATGGCGCATCAAAAACTGCTCAGATCATGACGGTGATGATGCTGGCTGATAAATTAAAGGGCACAAACGTCACAATCAATGCCATGCATCCGGGTGGGGTGAGAACTAACATCGGCCAAAATAACGGCTTATTGTACAGATCATGGCAGCGCGGTGTCATTTGGCACTTTTTAAAAGACCCGGCCATTTCAGGCGAAGCTTTGTACTACCTGGCTGCGGATCCGGAGCTTGGTAAAACCACCGGAAGATATTTTTATCTGACAATCGACGTAAAACCCATGCAGCACGCGCTGGATGAAAGGGTGCGCGCGGACCTATGGAAAAAAAGCCTGCAGCTGATAGGGGTTGACGATTCACAGATAGGCTGACCGGATCGTTTTCAGGGAAGAGATTGATTCTCTGCGGAGAAGAAAAGGAGTCATAGATGATTTATTATTTTTCGGGCACAGGAAACTCAGAGTGGGCAGCCCGGGAACTGGCCTCAAAAACCAATGATAGTGCTGCCAGCCTGGTTGCTCTGGAGCCTCCCTCATCTGCAGACAATCAGACCATCGGAATTGTTTTTCCCATTTATGCCTGGGGAGTTCCTGAACCGGTGCTGAATTTTGTAAAAAAGCTTAGGGGTCAACCTGCCTATGCCTATGGCGTATGCACCTGCGGGGACGAAGCGGGCAAAGCGATGGAAAAACTTGAAAGCATATTCCCGCTAAACGCTGCCTGGTCTGTGGCGATGCCGACCAACTATGTCATGGGAGCAGATGTTGAAAGCGACCAGAGCATTAGATCTAAGATGAAGAGGGCTGAAGAATTGCTGGACAAAATTGCAATGGACATAGCGCAAAAAAAAGCAATTCATGAGGTGAATCAAGGAAGCATCGCTTGGGTTAAATCCACCCTCTTTAACCTGGGCTTTAATCGTTTTGCCAGAAGCACGAGGGGATTTTATGCTGACGACAACTGCAACTCCTGCGGGCTTTGCGCACAGATATGCCCCGCGCATAGCATCACAATGCATCATGGGAAGCCGCGGTGGGGTGAAAAATGCTACCGCTGCACGGCCTGCATCAACCGCTGCCCGACAAAAGCCATCCAATACGGCAAAGGGACACTAAAAAGAGGAAGATATCAATTTAAACAGCCCTCAGCTGAGTGAGCCTGAGAGCTGTGGATATTTTGTGTATTGCGCTGCAAGTGCTGATTTATCGCTCACAAAGCTTTCATACAAAAATATGTTAACAGAAAATGTTGACGCTAAATCCAAGTTAAAATAAGTTTTTAACGATTTCCAGACCTGCGGCAAAGGTGCCAATGGCGCTTCCAATATTGGCCATGATGACGATCAGCAGGACCTTGAGAAAACGATTCTTCAAAAAAAGCTTCAGCGAGAAGATATCACGGGGAATATTGTTGATGTCCTGCACAGTGGGCTTTCTGATTGTCGCCTCAACCAAGCCCGTTACCCACCCGCAGGCAATCAAAGGATTGAGGGACGTGAAGGGCGCTGCGACAAGGGCGGTCAAGATGCTTAAGGGATGTCCAAGGGCCAAGGCTGTGAATCCCGCTGCCATCAGCCCGTTCCAAAGAGCCCAGGATGACAGCTGCCGAATGCCCGTTTCAACGCTGATCACCAGGCTGTAGATCATCAGACCTGCGATGAGCAGCGGAATCGTCCAGGCAATGACGCGTGAAATCGAACTCTTGGCAGGTACAGCAGAAATCTCGGCGATATCCTGCGTCTTGAAGATCTCCTGCGCTACCCCGGGGACATGTGCCCCGCCCAGTACAGCTATGATTTTTTTGCCCGGTGCTTCTTTGATTTTATAAGCCAAATACTGGTCACGCTCGTCGATGAGAATGTCGGTGATTTTGGGAAATTTTTTACGCACCTGGGCGGTGACCGATGCCAGCACATCTGTTTTTAACAGGTTGCTGACATCTTCATTTGATACATTACTGTCCTCGTCTGAAGATAGCAGCAGGTCAAAAAACATTTTACCTTTCTCCCAAATATTCAATTTGCGCCAGATACGGGTAAAAGTTGTCTGTATGCTGCGATCAGCCAAGATTAGCTCCGCGCCAATTTCTTTGGCGCTTTTTATACCTTCCAACATTTCCTGCCCGGCCACGGTATCAAGATTTTTTGCGATTTTCTTCTGGTAGGCACCCAAGATGAGGTTGGCTAACAGGAAGCCTACTTTTTTTGATTTAATCACTTGGATGATGTCTGTGTTTTCCCAGGCTTTGGGATTTTGTATGCTTTGATAGCGCCCTTCATCCAGCTCGATACAGACGCTGTCAGGCCTTTCTTCATGAATCACCTCTCTGATCAGGTCAGCGCTTTCCTTTAAAACATGCGCGGTCCCCACCAGGATGATTTCTTTTCCTTTGTACTCGAGCCTGACAAGGTTTTCTTCCATAATGCCACCCTTTAAAAAATTTTTTACTGCTTAAGGAACTTACCCCATGATTTCAGTCGTAAGCTTTTCTGACGGATTCATCATCATGGAATAATTCGCTGGCGACCAGGCGCACATCTGTCTTTTCCCAGAAAGGAAGTTTCTGATGTTCCTCGTAGTATTTCCTCGGAATTGGGTGAGTGCCAATAACCACAGGAATTTTGTACCGGCTTTCAATAAATTTCTTAAAAGCGTTGATGCGAGGACAAGGCGGATATCCAACGACCAGACCTGTTGCCAAATGGATAACTTCGGCGCCATTTTTGACCATCTCTTCAGGGACATATTCGATATTCCCTCCGGGACAGCCGCCGCAATTTGAATAACCTACCAACTCCACTTCTTCGTCTGGAGGGTATATCGAAAACGCGCCCACCCGTTCCTTTAATGCTCGCAGACATTTTCCGCCACCGCAGTTTTGATAACGGCCGCAGATAATAATACCAATTTTTTTCATCCAGTTAATCTCCTATAACAAAAAGTTGATCTGTGAAAAATCAATTTTGCCTTCGCTGTCGCATAGTTCTTGGTGTGCATGGACATATTCTATTTTTCCAACAAACATTTCATGCGAACCTGTGACGATGGAATCTACAATTGAGCATTCTATATTTACCGGACAGTCTGGCAGAATTGGAGCATTTACCTTGATGCCATCTTGCAGCCTGACATGCATTGCTGTCAGCTTATCCTCATCCCGTTTGCTATGGCTTCCCAGATACTCAAAGGTTTCCTGATAATTTTTGTTTACAAGGTTTACAACAAAGCATCCGGATTCCTTGATCATTTTATAGGAATACCTTGATGGTACAATACCAACCATCACCATAGGCGGATCAAAACTGCAGTTGCAGCAATAAGCTACCGCCAGTGCATTATTCTCTCCATCCAGTCCCCGGCAGGAAACCAGAACCTTTGGGCTAGGCTGCAGGCAGGATTTCATTAAAGCCTGTTTCTTTTGTGTGTACGTTTGGTTTTTTCCATCTAAAAATCCCATAAATTAATCCCCCTCATTATTTGGTTTTTGGCTTGATGCATGCGATGCTGCCATGTTTTCAACGTGTGATATTGACCGACAGATTGTTGAGGACACAGCCAATTTTAACTTTACAACACGGTTTTGAAGAAGCTCACCCGGTACGGTAAAAAAAACCTCATTTAAAAATAAGTGATTCAATAACTGAAGATGTTTTCTTGTTTGTAATTTAAATTTATTTTTAATTATGTCAGCAGTAAATGTTTTATCTAGAGCAATCCACTCAATCGTTTTTTCTATTTACGAGTTCTCTATCTAACATATGCAGCCCTCTTCCGGATGCGCCGTCTATCAG
>JAAZEI010000074.1 GCA_012512355.1 Clostridiales bacterium
ACACGGCCGCAGCCCAGGCAGCGCATTTTGATATCAGCCCCGATTCGCGTGACAGTCCACTCTTTGGAGCCGCAGGGATGCTGCTTTCGCATCTCCACTTTATCCGCCAGTCTGATCTCATCCATGCATTCACCCTCCGCAATGTGAACAGTATACCCTTGTATGCTTTTCAATACAAGGCAGTGCCCCTGCTCAAAGTTTAGAACAAGGGAGGAATGTGTATCTTATGAGTAGGAAATATATCCCTATAGGAGGTTGACATGACGAATCATCAGGACCATCAAGAGCATGCTCATACGCTCGAAGATCAGGAAAAACAGACCATTGAACACACTGACAACGCCTTCAAAAAAGCCGCTATGGCAACCTTCGGCGCCATTTCAAACGCCGTTGAAAAGGTAGCAGGGGTTATCGACGAAGCCGCAAGCCCGGAAAACATCGATAAATACGCCAAAAAAGGCGAGGAAAGCCTGCACGGCATCAAAGAGGCCAGCGGCGGTATCGCCCGGCAGGTCAAAGATTTCGGCAGCCAGACCGTACACAAAGTAAAAGACGTCATCGGCCTGGTGGATGTTGATGAATACAAAGACACCCCCTCAGCCAAGGAGGCCCTCGCCAGCGAGCTCAAAGACCTCAAGAACACCTCCAAGGAGGCTCGGCTGCGCTTGGATGTACTGAACACCTCAGAGGAGCTGGAAGACTATCAGGAGCAGGTGTGCGGTGATTTGGATGCGCATGGCCTAAAAATCAAGGCCCTGATCAAGCATATCAAAAAGTTCTATGAAGAAGAATCAAAAGAAAAAGAAGAAGCTGAAAAAGCAGCACAAAGCCAAGAACAAAAAGAAGGCGCAGAAGAAATAAACGAAGTAAAAGAGAGCAACACCGCCCATGTGGACATCCCCGCAGACAGCGAAGTCCCCTATGATACAAACCACTACCCCAGAAATGTCTACGACAGAAGAGAACATGGGCCTGCAGATTATCAAAAGGCCTCGCGGGTGGCCCCCGACCGGGACAACAACACCGTCATGCTTGAGACCGACAGCAGAAATGACCATTTGGACCAGTCCTGGCCCGTAGAGAGAGGCTGAAGATCAGTCAAATGGCCACAGGCAGCACACCGGCTGCACTGTCTTAATTAGGCAGGCTGTCACCTTGGGTGTGCGCATGACCTTCTTCAACTATATCTATGTTTGTTAATTAAAAAATAAAGCAAAGATGACAGAAGTTTAAAACAAGAAAAGCCAGTGTATATTATCTACACAATCTAAAGGAGGTTGACATCATGGACAATAAGGACAACAAGGATCAACAGGGTCACCGTGATCAGCAGGATCATCAGCAAAACCCGGATCATCAAGAAAACAAAGAACACAAAGAAAATGACAATTCATTTAAAAAGGTAGCAATGGCAACCTTCGGCGCCATTTCAAATGCAGTTGAAAAAGTTGCAGACGTGATAGGTGACGCCACCAGCAAAGAGAATATTGATAAATACGCCAAAAAGGGCGAAGAGAGCATGGCCGCAGTCAAGGAAAAAAGCGGTGAAGTGTACAAACAGGTCAAGGATTTCAGCGAGAAAACCGTTGATAAGGTGAAAGACAGTATCGGCGATGAAGATATCAAGGAACTTAAAGACATCGCCGCCACGAAAAACGCCTTGCTGGCCGAATTGGATGAGCTGAAAAAGACAGCAGCCAAAGCTGAGCTCCGCCTGGAATACTCGCACACCCAGGAAGAGTATGAGGAGTTTAAGGATCAGGTATCAAAAGACCTTGGAAATCATAAGAGCAAGGTAGAGAATCTGATCAAACACATGAAGGATCTTCGCAAGGAACAAAGAAAAGAAATAACCCAGGAAGAAAAAGAAGAACTCCTCAAAGAGCTGGAAAAGCAGCAGGATCAGGCTGAAGAAGCCAGCGAGACTGCCCATGTCAGCAAACCCGCTGATGATGACATCCCCTATGAATCCCCCGGATTCCCCCGGGATGCGAACGATCGACGTGAGCATGCACCGGCTGATTATGAGCAGGCTTCCCCCAGTGCCCCGGATAAAGACAACAACACCAAGGACCTGGAAACAAACAGCAGAAACGACCATTTAGACCAATCGGTGCCGCCGCCCAGAGGCTGATGCCTGGCACAATGTACATTGTTTTGGCGACTGTTCTGCAGAACAGTCGCCTTTATCTTTGCTATAAGACCTATTGACAGCTTCTTAAAAGGAGCTTTTTTTATAGGGCATCAAATACAAATTTACTGTATTTCCTCATTCAAATGACGCATGGCCTGGCTTAATATGTCGCGCGAGCTTTGATGGGTAAGCAGTGTAAGCGCATCCTTTGGATCAAGCCACCAGGCCTGATCCACTTCGGTGTGCTGGGGCGTCAATCTGCCCCCGACATATCTGGCGATGAAGAAAACAACCTGCTTGCTGATGCCCCGGCTGGGCGAATAACGAATGACACGGCGAAAGCCGGTATCGTCGATGTGCACGGTCAGGCCGCTTTCTTCCAGCACCTCGCGAAGCGCGGTCTCTTGCTCGCTCTCTCCAGCTTCCATATGTCCTTTTGGAAAATCCCAATGGCCGGCACGGTGTTTGAGAAGCAGGACTTCAAGCTGATTATCCTGTTGACGAAAGACGATGGCGCCGCAGGATTTTTCCTCGCGCATGCCCTAATCCTTCCCAAAACCCAGATAAGGGGCTGTGCCGCCGGCTGGTGGTTTGTCTGCAAGCCAGCTGATCATGCCATAGGGGCAGGCGGGCAAGACATCCCCCGAAGAAGGCGCCGCATTTTGCGGCAGACGCAGGACATAGTGCTTTGCTTGCAGTCGGCTGTGCAGGATGGCCAGCGCTGTGGTCACCTCGATGCCTTGCAAAACCAGCTCCTTGACCATCAGGGTATCTTCATCCCACTCACAGTATGCATAGCCCTCGCCGCCGCCTGATCCAAAGAAAAGCAGCGGAGACTCCCAGGCGCGAGAGGCTTTGATGATAAATCGCAGCGCCTTTTCATCCCAGCGGACATAGAGACGACTGTCGGCCTGGCTTTTATCGCGCAGGCGCAGCATAGATGCGGCATCTGCGGGTATAAACTGCGTATCCGCCGGACAGGAAGGCAGACCCTTCGCCTGCGCTTTTAGCAAATCATAATAAAAGGCGGTCTCAAAGCCGCGTTTGCCATAAAAATGAAACAGGTCTGCATTTGCCGGCACCAGCACAGCCGCGATGCCGCCTTGCTGTTTTGTCAGGGTCTTTGCGCTTTGAATCAGCCTGCTGCTAATGCCCTGACGCTTGTTAGCCGCGTCGGTGGCTATCGCAAAAAAATAACGCGCGTTATAGCTTTGTCCGCCCATGAGCAGCTGGATGGGCAGCATGCTGAGCATGCCCCGAAGCTGTCCGTCCTCTGTATCTATGAGCAGGTTTTCTTCTTCATAACGGTTGTCAAAGTAAAAATCCGTCGCCTGCGGGCTGTCACCAAAGGCCTGTATCCACAGCCTCTTGATCTGCGTTTCATCCTCTTTGCGGCTGAACCTGATCATGAAGGATTGATCTCCCTTGCGGTATATTTCGCGACCAGATAAATGGGGTCGTAGCTCATTTTCGCTTTTCTCAGGCCCTCGTCGCCCGTATCATCCTCACGGTTGACAAACTTGTAGTCGCTGGTGAACCGCTGGGCAAACTCCTGGTTAATCACCTGATAGATGCCGGGTATGTTTGAAAAAGCTTTTTCAAACTGGACCAGGTAGACATCATCATTTAAGGGATCACCAATGGAAAAAGCGACCACGCGTCCGCCTGCTCGGATGAGTCCGCCATCAAACATCAGTTCAAAATAGTGACGGAACGCTTCTTCCATCGCGCAGATTTCATCGCGCAGGCTGGGGTCATCATGGTTGCCCTCCTGCTCACGCCAGATTTTACTCATCTCGCGCACTTCATCCAGGTTGTCCCGGGTGATCTCTTCGAAGGTCCAGTCCCTGTATTCCTTGGAAAACTTATTGATGTTGTTGCGCTTTTGCGACATCTTTTTCCCCGAGAGACGGATAAGTTTGGCAGATTCATACACATAGTCAAAGGCATGGCGAATCTCCTTGATC
>JAAZEI010000075.1 GCA_012512355.1 Clostridiales bacterium
ATTTTAACCCCGTATACACTGCCATGCAGTCAAACCCCGCCACCCGTGGCATTCCCACCATCGTATCCTACGTCAACGTAGCCCCCAGCAACATCCCCACCGATGTCGCCAACGAAGCTGACACCAGCGACATCTACGGCGGCGCCTGGGTCGTTATTGATCCCGAAGCTCAAACCGAGCGTCAGACCGCTGATATCGAACTGTTCATCGAAGTTCTTGCCTGGGGCCTTGACATGGGTTATATCTCTCAGGAAGATTATGATGCTTACAGCGTCTCTGCCTATTCCATGTCCTCCTACATCGCTGTCAGCGTATTCATGGCCGGCATCAACCGCCTGGCTGACCAGGAAATTACCCGTGAAGCTTTCCTTGAAGCCATGGAATCCGAGCGTATTGACGTCCCGATCTCCGGCGGCGTGAACTATGCAGACGGAAACCGCATCGGCCTTGACGGCATGGCCTTCGCCAAGTATGTCAAGAACTACACTGACCCCACCCTGGCCTTCGTAACCGTTGACGGCATGAAGTCCATTGATCAGCTGTTAGGCGAATAATTTCGCTTAGATAGTTACCGGGGGAGGGAGCCCCAGGCTCCCTCCCCTCTCTTATTCAAAGGGTACTGCGGCTTTTTAGAGCCATTTCGACATGGTGGCGCACAAAGCTGCGCAGTATTTTTGTCTGTGACAAGGAGCAGGGGCGCAGTCGCAGTATGGCTGCGTCAAGTAAACTGCGACACAGTCAGAGGCAAAAAGACAAGTCTGTACCTGCGCTGCGATGAGTTCATTTTCTCTAATTCTAAACATCAGCGCACCTCGGGGAAAAGCTGCATTGATGTTTGGAATTGCCCGAAGCATTAGAAAGGAAGTTTTTAATATGAATGATTACAGGGAAAAGCTGATTACTGCACAGCAGGCAGTGGACATGGTGCAGTCAAATGACTACATCGTTACAGGCCTTGGCGCTTCCTGCGCCGATTCCTTCTTTAACCTGCTGCATACAGCAGCGGATAGGCTGCTGGACGTCACCATCTCCACCTGCCTGCCGATGCGGGACTACCCCTGCTTTAACGACCCGCAGTACAAAAAGAGTTTTTTGCATGATGCCTGGTTTTATTCTCCTCCCACCCGCAGGGCGCATAAACATGGGGCGACCTCCTTTGTCCCCAACTGCCTGCACTTTGCAGCCACCAAGCGCCTTTTCCACAAAAAACCCCGCATCTACATCGGTGCCGCCGCCATGCCCGATGCGCACGGCAACATTTCCCTCAGCTGCTCCAACACCTATGAGATGCAGATGATTGAGGCCGCCGATATTATTATCCTTGAAATCAACCCCAACTATCCGCGCATTTTCGGCGACCACCTGCTGCGGATCAATGAGGTTGACTATTTTATCGAAGCTGATTATGAAATCCCCACCCTGCCCTACATCGCCCCCTCAGAGCGCGACGAGCAGATTGGCGCCCTGGTGGCACCCTATATTCATGACGGCGACTGCCTGCAGCTGGGCATCGGCGGTATGCCAAATGCCATCGCGGACGCCCTGATGGACAAGAAGGACCTGGGCATTCATACAGAGATGCTGACCACCAACATGATGAAGCTGTTTCATGCAGGCGCCATCAGCGGCCGTAAAAAACAAAACCACAAAGGCAAGATGGTCTGCACCTTTGTGATGGGTTCAAAAGAGCTTTATGAATTTGCAAATGACAACCCCTCTGTTGAAATCCTGGCTGGCAGTTATGTCAACGATCCCTATGTCATTGGCGAAAATGATAACATGGTATCCATCAACTCAACCATTGAAATTGATCTGACCGGCCAATGTGCCAGCGAATCCATCGGTTCCGTCCAGTTTTCGGGCACAGGCGGGCAGTCAGATAC
>JAAZEI010000076.1 GCA_012512355.1 Clostridiales bacterium
GGCTAAGGTTGTAACTTCAAATGGCGGTGCAGTTCGTTTGCGCAGCAGCGCCTCAACCAGCCTCAGCAATATTTTGCAAAGCGTCCCCAATGGCGCAAGTTTGGAAGTGATAGGCCTTGCCGGAGCATGGACGCAAGTTCGTTATGGCAGCAACACGGGATATATGATGAGTGAGTTTTTACAAGTCATAGCGGCACCATCTGAAACGCCAGAACCGGTTGAACCCCAGCCACCTGAGGAGAATGATAATGATCCCATAACAGAAGAGGAGAGCGCATATAAACGTATTCTTCGCTCCGGCAGCACAGGAGAAGATGTTCGTCGGCTGCAGATGAGGTTATCGGAGCTTTCGTACACAGTCAATGTGAATGGTCAATATGACAGCACCACAGTATCCGCGGTTAGAAATTTTCAAAGTCTCAACGGGCTGAAGGTTGATGGTGTCTTTGGCAGTGTTTCTGCCACGACCATCCAATCACCCGGTGTTAGAAATGCTGGGAGCAATCCTTTAAGTTATAGCAGTATTCGCATGGGAGATAAGGATGGCGCTGATGGAGCGGTCAGCAAATTGCAGGGAAGGCTTCTTGAACTTGGTTTTGCCTTGACAGTGGACGGGAGCTACGGCACCAAAACACATGATGCGATTGTTGCCTTTCAGCACCAAAATGGGTTGAGTATCAGCGGGATTGCAGATGCGCTCACTCAAAGTCAGATATATGACGGCAGTGCCAAGAAAAATACCGGCAGCACACCGGGAATTGATATATCACAGGGACAAATAGGAGGACCTTCTAGCTCTTCTGTCAAATTGCTGGACTGGTATACTCAGGTAAAACCGGTTTTGGGAGGAGCAACTGTTTTGGTATTCCACCCGGGCAGCGGCGTAAGTTTCAACTTAAAAATGTACTCACTTGGGCGCCATGCTGATTCGGAGCCTAAATCACTAAAAGATACACAGCTGATGAATGCAGCCTTTGGTCCAGCCTCATGGAATACGCGAATCGTTTATGTGAAACTTCCCACCGGCGAATGGACACTTGGCAGTATGCACAACTACCCTCATTTGTCCGGCAGCATCAGTGATAATGGCTTTGGTGGTCATCTTTGCCTACATTTCCTCAGAGATTTGGAAGAAACTAAAAAGCTTGATCCGAATTATGGCATGCAAAATCAGCTCGCTCTGAGAAAAGCATGGAAAGGTATGACAGGTGAAGAAGTGAACTAAAGATGCGATATGCTTGATTATCTTTAACATTCAAAATTTAACCAGCTTATCAGCGCGAGCGTATATCAGAAAAAGCCACCAGTTGAAAGAACCGGTGGCTTTTTCTGATTATGAATGTGCTTGATCAGCTCAAAGCGCGAGGCTGCCCATAGGATCCCAGGGTTCCAAAATCTTTGCTTCGCCTTCATATGCACTGAGCTGCTCAGGGGTAAGGTATTTTTTATTGACTACGACCTGATAAGTATACTCATTAAACCAATCATCGCTCATGAGGTAGTAGCCATCTTTGCCTTTATCTTTTCCCCAGCTGTTTTCAACGCGCCAGCGGAGCGGCTGGTTTTCCTCATCCAGGTGTACACCCTGCAGCACCATGGCATGAGTCATCAGGCTTTCACCGTAATTGAGACGCTCTTCCTTGGTCATGGGAAACTCTGTTCCAAAGAGCTTGTCCACTGCGATGCTGTTGGTGTCCATGATGCCAAGGTCTCTCACATGTCCTTGACCAACATCACAGCCAAACCAAACCGATTTGCCGTCCTGCAGTTGTTGGATGGCTGCCAGTTTGAGCTCCTTGATAGGCAAGTTAAGGTACTTCACAGGACGAGCTTCATAAACAGTCCCTAAGAAACGAACGGTATAAGCATGCCCATAGGGCTTGTCCTGTGTGGGGGCATTGATGAGGCTGACATAATCTTTCAGATCCCAACCCACATATTTCTCATAAAATTCAAGTGGAGTGAGATCTTCCTCCCGGATGAGCTGGTCATTTTTATCCCTGACGATAAAATCAACTTTTTCAGGCGGAAATCCCAGGCAGATGGTTAGCATTCGATAAATGGTTGAGAGCATGCCATCTTTTTGTGCCCGAAGACTCTCGACTGATTCGCCTTTGCGATGATCATTGCGGAGTTTGCAAGCGTATTCACGAAGTTTGAGTGTCAGATATTTGTCCATTTCAGCTGTGGCTGAGGAACAAACAGTCTCAGGCATAGCAGATTTTGGTACCAAGCCATATTTCTCGATAAGACCGGCAAACATATCAAACTGTCCACCGTCATTGAGCGGCGCGGATAAAAGATAACCAATGATGCGGCCATTTGTCTTTTCTTCGAGTGTGGATAGAATATTTTCCAGAAAATAATTTGATTTTTCCAGCTTGTCCCAAAAAAGTGGATAAGCCTGCGAAAATTCAAAGTTTTCAAGGTTAAGCGAGCTGATTAATTCCTGACGCATAGCATTGAGGGCCGCAAACATCCAGCACCGGCCGGTTTGGTTCTGTGAAGTAATGTCCCCAGTCTTTAAAGAAATGGAATACTCGTGGACGTTTTTCTTCAGTGACTCTATATCAGTCGAAGATTTACCGATGCCATTGGCAGTCACGGCATTCATCGCCAATTGAGCGGCATGGTTGGTTTGCGTTTCCTCACGATATCTCTGGAGTGCGGTAACACTGATAGGTATCATATCTTAGCCTCCTTGTTGGTTTTTCTAAACTTGAGTATACCATTTTTTCTCAGCAGTTGTCTTTGATGAATCATATTTTTTTGCAAAGGTAAAGCAAGAATAACAATGACCCTTTTTATGTTTTTCCTGACTCAGTGCGTTTGTGGTATAATATATGAATCCATGTTGGTTTATTTCTTTATTGAGGAGATTAGATGATGCCTAAGCTGTTGAGTGACTATGAGA
>JAAZEI010000006.1 GCA_012512355.1 Clostridiales bacterium
CTCCCCGATGGTCAGGCCATAGCGGGTGGGCAGTTCATAGTCCCCCACAAAAGAGCTGCAGCTCAGGTCCAGAATGGTGCCGCCGCGCTTTACACCGCCGATTGGATTGATGCGGTCCAGCACCAGCATGCTCTTGCCGGCCTTCGCGCACTCCTGCATCGCGTAGGAAAGCGAATACAAATAGGTATAAAACCGTGCCCCTACATCCTGGATATCAAAGACGAGCACATCAAAAGTATCTAGCATCTCCTCAGACAGTCGGTGAGATTCTCCGTAAACGCTGTAAACGGTCACCCCGGTCTCCCTGTCCGCATAGGTTTCAATCGCTTCGCCTGCCTGGGCATCACCGCGCACGCCATGCTCGCAGCCAAACAAGGCACTCAGGCCATAACGCTGGTGCAGCAGATCGATGCCGCTGTGAAAATCGTGGTCAATGCCCGTCGGGTTTGTCATCAGCCCAATGCGCCGCCCCCGCAGCAGGTGGTCATATAAGCCAATCGAATCCAGTCCGCTCAACACACGCACTTTCATTACAACCCCTCCCCCTCCCAATTTATCATCATTATACAGCATTTGACATTGTTCAGGCCGTTTGATGAACCAAAACTTCATCTCGCGCCGCGTCCATCGCGATCATCGTTCTGTGAATCACTGTCATTTCGTATGGGTTCATTTCAACCATTCATTTTTGGTTTTGCAAAGCCGGGCTAAAATCCATTTTTCTGCCAGAAACTGTTATAAAGCTGGGGCAAATTAGCCTGTCCCTGCCGCCTGCAGGTGTTGACAAATCATCCTGTAAGAATTATACTTTCAGATGGCCTATAAAACCTGGCCAATGTTTTGAACTCATTTTATGCAATACCATCGACTGCAGGCTCTTTGAGCCGACATTTAGATTGATTAGGATAAAGATGTCCATTTATTTTGATTTTCTCCTCCTGCTGGGCGCAAAGCTGCGCAGCCAGCCGCCTGACAGGGCGGTTTTTTCCGCTGTCCCCCATCACCCAACAGATAATTTAAGGAGAACTTGATTGATTCGTTCAGATATTCGCAATGTTGCCATCATTGCCCACGTCGATCATGGCAAGACGACCCTGGTTGACCAGATGCTCAGGCAGGGCGGGGTATTTCGCCAGAACCAGACGATGCTCGACCGCGTCATGGATTCCAATGACTTGGAGCGCGAGCGCGGCATCACCATCCTGTCCAAAAACACCGCCGTTCATTACGGCGACCTCAAAATCAACATTGTGGATACCCCCGGCCACGCCGACTTCTCAGGCGAAGTGGAGCGGGTGCTCAAAATGGTCGACGGCGTTTTGCTGCTCATCGACAGCTTTGAAGGCCCCATGCCCCAGACCCGCTTTGTATTAAAGAAGGCGCTTGACCTGAAGCTCCCGGTGCTGATGGTCGTCAACAAGGTGGACAGGCCTGATGCCAGGTGTGATGAAGTTGTCGGCGAGCTGCTTGATTTGCTCATCGACCTGGAGGCGGACGGCAATACCCTGGACCGTCCCATCCTCTACGTCAGCGCCAGAAAAGGCACGGCAACACTGGATATAGACGGCCAGGGTGTTGACTTAAAGCCCCTGTTTGATGCCATCATCAAGTACATCCCAGCCCCCGAGGGCGACAAGGATGGCCCGGCCCAGCTGCTGATCTCCACCATTGATTACAATGAATATGTCGGCCGCATCGGCGTAGGCCGTATTTCGCGCGGCACGTTCACAGCCGGCATGATGGCCGTGCGCTGCAACTTTCATGACAGCATCGTCTCCGCCCCCTTTCGCGTGACGGAGCTAAGCACTTTTAGCGGTCTGTCCCGCACGCCTGTGGATGAAGTATCCATGGGCGATATCGTCGCCCTGAGCGGTTTGCCCGACCTGTCCATCGGCGATACCGTCTGCCTGCCCGGCGCGGCGGAGCCCCTGCCCTTTGCCGCCATTGGCGAGCCGACAGTCAAGATGGGCTTTTCAGTCAACAACAGCCCCTTTGCCGGCCGTGAGGGCACCTATGTCACCTCCCGTCACCTGCGGGCGCGCCTGTACCGGGAAATTGAAACGGATGTCAGCCTGCGTGTCAACGACGGCGAAACACCCGATACCTTTGAAGTATGCGGCCGGGGCGAACTGCACCTGTCCATCCTCATTGAGAATATGCGCCGCCAGGGCTATGAGTTTCAGGTGTCCCGCCCGGAAGTCCTCTTTCACGAGCAGGATGGGCAAAAGCTGGAGCCCATTGAGCGCCTGCTCTGTGACGTGCCCCAGGCCTATGCCGGCGCTGTCATCGAGAAAATAGGCCGCAGGCGCGGTACGCTGGAGAGCATGGCGGGGCTTGACCGCATCAGGATGAGCTTTTTGGTGCCATCCCGGGGCTTGTTCGGATACCGCAGCGAGTTTTTAACCGACACCCGGGGTGAAGGCATCATGAGCGCGGTGTTTGAAGGCTATGAGCCCTACCGCGGCGATATCCCCCACCGCAATCTGGGGAGCCTCGTCTGCTACGAAGCGGGCGAATCCAGCCAATACGGCCTGTTTAATATCCAGGACAGGGGCAACCTGTTTATCAGCGCCCAAACCGCTGTCTATGCCGGCATGGTCTGCGGGCAGTCAAACCGCCCGGGCGAGATTGTGGTCAACGTCTGCAAAACAAAGCATGTCACCAACGTGCGCAACTCGTCCTCCGCGGAGGACAGCCTGCGCCTGGTCAGCGTGCAGCCCCTCACCCTTGAAGAGAGCATGGAGTTCATTGATGATGATGAGCTTTTGGAAGTCACCCCCAAGGCCCTGCGCATCCGCAAGCGGGAGCTAAACCACGACCAGCGCATGAGGACGACCGGCCGCAAAAAGGCAGCCGAGCAATAAACCTCTCATCGCTTTAAAG
>JAAZEI010000077.1 GCA_012512355.1 Clostridiales bacterium
ACAGGGAGAATTGCTTTCTTTTGGCAGCGCTGGAGGCGCCAGTCACTTTGCCAGCGGCCTTGAAAGCGCCATCAAGACCATCTGTGATGCTTCATGGCAGGCCATTCATGGCGCAGGAATCACGCTGGCTGATATTACCCACATCACAGCAGGTCTGACTGGTGTTGACTGGCCTCACGAAGAGAAGATGCTTCACGATGCGCTGAGTCTTGGTCTAGGTGTTCAACAAGAAAACCTTACCGTCATCAATGATAGCCTGATTGCTCTTCGTGCTGGCTCCTCCAAGCCTTCCGGCTGTATCCTGTGCGCCGGAAGCGGGCTTAACTGCGCTGTGCGACATGGTCCCGATCGTGAATATGTCTTTGGTTATTATGTACAAGATCGTGATCAAGGCGGTATGGCTCTGGGCAAACGTACCTTGCAGGCGGTGTTTGACGCCCATTGCGGCCTGTTTGAGCCCACGGCCCTGACCCCCATGGTTCTCTCGCATATGGGCTGCAATACGGTTGATGAGATGCTTTTCGCAAAGTATCTTCAAAGCTCGATTCAAGCCTGATCCTCCTGTTGCCCCAAGTCATTGAAAAAGCGGTATTGGCTGGTGATCAATTGGCTTATGAAGTGATGAAGAGCTTTGCCAGTGACATTGCCCGCTATGCTGTGGCCGGCCTGCGGCGATTTGACATGCTGGGCGAACATACAGAGGTGGTTTTATCAGGCAGTGTTTTTAAATGCAAAGCGCCTGTACTTCAAGATACAGTCACAAAAGTAATCCATGATGCCGCGCCTTGGGCGAAGATTGTTCAGGGTGAGTACGAACCGGTTGTCGGTGCTGTGCTCTTGTCTCTGGACAGGCTGCCTGGTACGGACAGACTGGAAACAAAACAGCGTATAAAGCGCGGTGCACTGCGCTTTGATATGGTACGAAAACCACAATAGAAAGGGAGAAAGAAATGAAAAGAAACCGTTGGTTACCCCTGTTGGCCTCATTGGTCATGCTGGTCTCAGTCTTTGGCACCCTACCCGTTATGGCAGAGGAAAAAATTACTCTGACCTTCTGGCACATCTGGCCAAGCGACCAAATGGGCCAAATTGTTGATGATTATGTAGCCATCTACGAGGCAGAGCACCCAAACGTTACCATTGAATCGATTGCGACGCAGGAGTTTGAATATCAGCAAACCAAACTGCGCATTGCAGCCTCTAACAAATCCCAGGGAGATATCTTCATGAGCTGGGGCGGCGGATATGCCGAAACCTATGTTGATGCCGGCGCTGTCCTGCCGCTGGATGATTACCTGACAGCCAACAATGTATATGACGAGCTGCTGGATGGCTCACTCACTTATGGTACCTATGGCGACAAAGTTTATGGTTTGCCGCTTAAACAATGGGTGGGCGTGCTGTACTGCAACCACGAAATGTTTGAACAGTATGGCGCCAAGCTGCCCGATACTTTTGAAGAGCTGCTGGATGCTGTGAAAATCTTTGTTGATAATGGGGTGACCCCCATGGCGCTTGGCGCCAAAGATGGCTGGCATATTGGTATGTATCAAAACGCCCTGGCGGTCCGTACCGCAGGAGCAGACTACATGAACGATGCCCTGGCCGGAAAAGTAACGCTGGATACCCCCGAAATCGTAAAATCCGCTCAGCTGCTAGTGGAGCTCAATGAAGCTGGCGCATTTCCCAGGGGCACTTTGGGATTGGGCAGTGAAGAATCCCAGGAAGAATTTCTGATGGGCCTCATTCCCATGTATTACTGCGGGAGCTGGGTTGCCAGCGGAGTGGACAACGAAGACAATGCCATCAAGGGCAAAATAACTCCCCTGCCCATGCCGTCTGTAGATGGACAAAAAGGCGACAAGACTGAATTTAGCGGCGGTGTCATCGACTTCATGATGGTGAACTCTGCCACCAAATACCCCCAACAGGCATTTGACTTTGCGCTGGGAATCACCAAATACATGTCCCAGGAGAGTTATATCATTGGCGATAGCTTGCCTGCCTGGAAACTCGAAGGAATCGATGACTCCAATGTTTCCCCAACTCTCATTGCCATCAATGACCTGCTTCAGACTTCCACCGGCTATGTGCTGGCCTGGGATACCTTCTTAAAGGGCGCTGCCATTGATACGCATTATCAATTGCTGCAGGGTTTAATTGCAGGAACCATTACACCCCAGGAATTTGCCACCCAAATGCAGGCAGCCAATGAGGCGAGCCTTGCCCAATAATTAAACATTAGTTCCTGTTTACTAAGGAGCAGCCGGGGGCGGAATTCACCAACAGATTCCGTCCCCGGAAAACCAATTCACCTGTTTTAATCACTTGCCAACTGTAAAGGAGATCGACCAGTGCAAAGAGCTCTGCGTGACAAAAAGGCCATATTGTTTTTTGTGTTTCCCGCTCTCCTATGGTTTTCTTTGATTGCCCTCATACCGGTTGTTCAAAGCGCCGGTTACAGCCTGCTGAATTGGAATGGGATCACAACAGCCAGGTATGTTGGCTTTGACAACTATAAGCGGCTGTTTAGCGATCCAGTATTTATTAAATCCATCGTCAATTCCCTGCTGCTGGCAGGGGCATCGGTGTTTATCCAGCTGCCCATTTCCATGGTGCTGGCCATGATTTTAGCCAATGGTGTGAAGGGTGAGACGCTGTACCGCAACCTATTTTTTGTTCCGGTAATTATTTCAGGGGCCATTATCGCCAACCTTTGGATGAAAATATATCATCCTTCCTATGGTTTGCTCAATCGGCTGCTTGAAGTTTTAAATTTGTCCAGCCTGCAAAACGAATGGCTGGGCAATACATCCACAGCCCTCGCTGCCTGCTTTGTGCCGATGTTGTGGCAGTATATCGGCTATCATATGCTGCTCTATTATTC
>JAAZEI010000007.1 GCA_012512355.1 Clostridiales bacterium
GCGATAGCTTTGGTCATTATCACCATCGGGGTCAGCTGTTTTTTGCTGTGCGGTACACCCGTTCTGCCCTTTGATACGGTGGTGCGTGCCTTTACCATGGAAAAAAACATGACCGTGCGCAAAGCCAGAACAGGTTTTGACGTGATCAACCTGCTGTTAACACTGACCGTCAGCCTGATATTCCTCAGGAGGCTGGTGGGCATTGGGGTGGGTACCCTTTTAAGCGTCCTGCTGATGGGCACCCTGATAGGAAAAACAACATCCTGGATGAAAGCCCGTTTGGATACCAGACCCAAAATCGCTTGGCTTCAAAAGCTGGTATAAAGCTGCCGCTTCAAAGCTAAAAAACCGAAATCCTGCAGACAAAGGAGTGAACCATTGGCGCACACCCCAAAAAAATCTGTTCCTGGAGAATGGTTCCTGCTTTTTGGCTTGATCCTAAACTCGTTTACCACTTCCCTGCTCATCAAGGGTAATTTTGGCATTTCTGCCCTGAGTTCTCTTCCCTATGTCATTTCCCTGGCCTTTCCCATCTTTTCAAACGGTATCTGGAATGCGATCATCCAGAGTTTTTGGCTCATCTTCACGATGATTGCCATCAGAAAAGTCAAGCCCAGCTACCTGCTGTCCTTTGTCCTGGCATTTATTTTTGGCTTTTTAATCGATCGCTTCAGTGATCTGATGCTGGGTTGGAGCAGTGTTTTGGCTGCCAGAATTTTCTATTTTTCTGCAGGTTTTTTCATCATGTCCCTGGGCATCAGCTGCTTTATGATTTGCGGTCTGCCGCTTTTGCCCTTTGATACAGTTGTGCGTGCCTTCATGATGGAAAAAGGCATGGGCATGCGCAAGGCAAAAACAGGCTTTGACCTTATCAACGTTGTACTGTCCATCCTCATCAGCCTGACATTTCTCGGATACCTCGCGGGAGTTGGCATCGGCACCATAATCAGCGCCCTGGTAATGGGAACTTTTGTCTCAGGCATCACAAAATGGTTAAAAGCTCGTCTGGACATCAAGCCAAGACTGGCCTGGCTGGGCAAGCTGATTTAATACCAGGCATCAATAAAATGAACAAGGCATTCGCGCTCATGGCCAATGCCTTATTCTTGTAAAAAGATTGAACTGAATATTTTTACTTCAGGAATGCGTTCATCATATAGCCATTGATCGCGCCAAAGCGTACGCGCGACCAGGAGGCACCCGGGCTGAGCATGGTGACCACACTGTTATGGGGCACCTTGGTCAGAACCAGACCGGTGGCAACGCTGGCCTTGGTGCGCAGGTTAACATAGCTGCCGCTGTTTTTAACAATTTTGGTGGGCATTTCAGGCAGACCCGACAGGGTGAGGTACTTGGTCATGAAATACCCTTTGGCGCCTGTAGCAGGGATGGTGACCGCGCACCAGTCAAGCCCCTGGCGCGTGATTTTGACGGCGGTACCAGGTGAATACTGGCCGATAACCCTTGCGCTCAAACTGGGGTCCGCCCGCAGATTGAGCTTGGCACTGCCGCGCACCACCGCATTGCCGCCCCCTGGCGTGACGGGGCTGCCACCGCCTGTGGTACTTAAAAAGTTATGGTCTATGTAGCCGAAAATGCCATCAACCGCCACCCGCCAGAAAGTGCCTGTCTTTGAATAAACGGACACAGTTTTGCCCGGATAATAGGAGGCAATGACCGCATAGCTGTAGGCAGGACCCTGACGCATGTTAACGCGCCCGCCAGGCGAAACGACCTTGGCTGTGCCGATGATACCGGGAATGACCGGCGTACCGGGCTCTGTGTCAAAGCTGACAAACTCCTTACGAAAATATCCGCGCAGACCATTGTCCATCAGGACATAATACCAGCCATCGGTTTCAGTCATCACAGTCAGCTGGGTGCCATTGTAGAAAATGCCCAGCACGGGCGCCGCGTAGGAGGCATATTGGCGCAGGTTTAAAAACTGCGTGGGAACGGGATTTCTGACAACTGCCCGCAGGTTGATGGGGCCTGAGATGGCAGGCGTAATGAGCGGGATAGGAGGTGCCGTGGGGCTTGGGACACCGCCGGGTGTTGAACTCAGGTAGGTCGAATCCATAAAGCCGATGAGACCGCTGGCAACGATGCGAACGCTTACCCAGGTAGAACCACCCTCATAGGAAAGAATCTGCACAGCTTCATTGAGCATTGCCCTGCCTGTTATATCATAATTTGTGCCCGGACCTGAGCGCAGGTTCAGCCAGGACGTATTGACAACATATTCATAAACGCCCGTTACAGGCACTGCTTGTGAAGTCAGCGGGGTAACCATGCCCAGCAGCAATATCGCTGCGAGCAATAAACTCAGCCTCTTTGTCGTGTTCTTCATCCTGTAAAACCTCCCTTGTTATATTTATATAACGAAGCAGAACTCATATATCCTGCATGAAGTCACTGTCGTTCATTTACATAAACTCGATTAAAACACTGTTCATCACATCCATGCCTTGCCTGGTTAAACGAAAATAACCATCCTGCGTATACTCTGCCAGGCCTTGGTTCACGGAGTTCTTAGCCGCCGCGCCGAACACCTGGTCAAAGTTTTCCCCATGCATTTGCAAAAAGTCATCAAGCTTCAGGCCTTTTTGCATCCTCAGGCCCAGCATCAGGCTTTCAAACATCTGCTCCTTGAGCGTGAGCCGCTGAATTTCGGGTGCTTCCCCCGCCAAATAATCCTTGATATCAGCTGGATTCGACTTGCGGGTATCGCCTCCCACAAGGCTGTGCGCAGCGCTGCCAAAACCCAGATAGTCCGCCCTTTTCCAGCAATTGAGGTTATGACGGCACTCATAGCCTATCATAGCAAAGTTGCTGATTTCGTATTGGTGCAAACCGGCCAGTTCCAAGCTGTCCTGGGTATACTCATACATTGCCCGTTCTTCCTCTTCATCAGGCAATGACAGCCTGCCGCTTTGGATGTCTGAAGATAATGGCGTGCCTTCTTCCACAATCAGCCCATAGCAGGAAAGATGCCGGGGAGAAAGATCCAGAGCGCTTTGCAGGGTGCTTGCATAGGTGGACTTATCCTGCTTGGGAATGCCCAGCATCAGGTCAATATTAATGTTGTCAAAACCGGCCATCCTGGCCATTGATACAGCATGCTCCACCTGCTGCCAATTGTGCTGCCTTCCCAATAGCTTTAGCAGCTGGGGGTCAGCACTTTGCGCGCCCAGGGAGAGTCGGTTGACCCCACCTGCTGATAGTATATCCAGAAAATGCGGTGTCAGCATCCCGGGGTTGGCTTCACAGCTAAACTCATAGCCCGGAGCAAAGGGAAAGCTCTCTTTGATGGCTGTCAAAAGCTCTGCCATTTGCTCGCTCTGCAGCAGGCTGGGGGTGCCCCCACCGATGTAGAGCGTATCAACCTGTGGATGACGCAGTTCTTGAGCACTTTGGATGATTTCATTTTTCAGCGCTTTGATATAGGGCTCTCGCAAACCCATGCTGCCTTCAAAGGAAGGAAAATCACAGTAGGCGCACTTTTTTGCGCAGAAGGGAATATGGACATACAGTCCCAGGCTCTTGGTCAAAGCTGACGCCGCCAGTCGTCAAACAACTCCACCCACCGGGCAGTATCTTCTCTGGCGTTGAGCGAGTCGCTGTCCCCAAACACCTGATCGTTTGACAGGGACAGGCCATGAACACCTTTCGAAAAGATATGCAAGGAAAATGGGATGTGATATTTTCTCAGCGCCTGGGCGAAGAGGAGGGCATTTTCTACCGGAACGCTCTGGTCATACCAGGTGTGCCAGATAAAACAGGGCGGTACATCTTTGTTGACCTGCTCTTCTAGAGAAACCGTCTGGCTATAGATATCAATCTCTTCTCCCAGCAGCAGCTCAATGCTGCCGCGATGGGCATATTCGCCGGAGGTGATGACCGGATAGCAAAGACACAGCGCATTGGGCTTGACTTCTTCGGGGCTGTGCCCAATTTTCCCCGAATAAAAGGGCTTGTTCCAAAACACTCCGACACTGGCTGCCAGGTGGCCGCCTGCGGAGAAACCCATCACAATAATCCGGTCGGGGTCAATGTGCCACTGCTTGCTGTGTTCCCGGGCGTAGGCAATGGTTTCCATGATCTGCAAAAGCGCCGCCGGGAAGATATCTGGGGTGACGGCATAGTCAACCAGGCACACGGAGAGGCCAAGCGACATCAGACGCAGGGCAACTGGCTCTGCCTCTCTGAAAGAACGCATCTCGTAGCCTCCGCCGGGCAGAAGAATGACCAGAGGGCGAATTCTATCGGGCTGTATCTCCTGTGAGTTGTCCAATATATAGGGATGAATGACCACATCCGGCGCCTGTCCTTTTAAATCCAGCCGAATCTCCTGGGTTATCATGCTTGGCACT
Organism: Clostridiales bacterium; assembly: GCA_012512355.1. Lineage (GTDB taxonomy): Bacteria > Bacillota > Clostridia > Christensenellales > Aristaeellaceae > UBA1038. The sequence continues at coordinate 4,374 of JAAZEI010000007.1, forward strand.
CCTCAAACTTATTCGGGTTGAGCGCCAGCAGCTTGGGCAGGACAAACAGACCGTCTTTTCTGACGAGCACATCGTCAAAGTACATCTCGCCGCCGCCGTAATCCGCGCGCTGGATGCAGACCATGTCCCAGTGAACGGCGGATTTGTTGCCATTGGGCGCTTCGTCATAGCTATTGCCCGGGGTGAAGTGGAAGGAGCCGCGAATTTTCTCGTCAAAGAGGGTATCTTTCATCGGCTCTGATATAAAGGGATTGACACCGATCGCGAATTCACCGATATAACGCGCGCCTTCGTCGGTATCAAGCACCGCATTGAGCTGTTTTGTCAGATTGCTTGTCGCCTCTGTAATTTTACCTTTTTGAAAGACCAGGCGGACATTTTCATGGGTAAGTCCCTGGTAAAGGGTGGGGGTATTGTACTGTAAAACGCCCTCCACGCTGTCCTTGATGGGCGCTGTAAACACCTCACCGTCGGGAATATTCATAAAACCATCACACTTGATGGCAGGCTGCCCCTTGATGGAAAAGCGCAAATCAGTCCCCGGTCCCTTGATATGAACCCTGTCAGTGCGCTCCATCAGCTGCACCAGTGGATCCATCGCCAGGCTCAGCGCGCGGTAATCCAGATTACAGACTTTAAAGAAAAAGTCTTCAAAAGCCTCTGTGCTCATGCCGGCCTGCTGGGCCATGGCAGAGGATGGATAGCGCAGCACCACCCAACGGGTATGGGGCAAGCGAATCTCCATATGAACGGGCTTGCCATAGTGCAGGCTGTACAGCTTCTTTTTTTCATCGGGCACATCAGAAGTTTCAAATACGTTGCTTCCGCCGCGAACGGCAATGTAGGCAGCGCAGTCGGTCATGCGTTTGGCATCCATTTTGGCATACCAGTCAAGCTGCTGGGGGGTATAGCCTTGCATCAGCGCGCGCTCGACTTCGCCGTCAATGAGGTTGACCACAGGAATACCATCTGCCTCATAGACAGCCTTGACAATGGCTGCAACCAACTCACGGTTAATCCCTCGGTCTTCAATAAGAATTTTCTCGCCCTTTTTCAGGCCGCAGGAATAATTAACCAAAATATCTGCCAATTTTGTGATGCGGGGGTCTTTCATTGTTTTATCTCCTTTTTTTGGAAAGTATTTTATTTGCACCGCCAAACCGGCGGTTAATGGGCTGTTCAATCAAATAGGTTGCCAGTGCCGATATCACAAGGGCCAGTGAAAAGCTTAGCCAGACATACTTTCTCTGCCAGATAATATCCCCAGTTTGATTGGGATTGGGGACTGCCGCATAAGGGATATTATGCAGGCGCAGCTGCAGGGCGACCACCTGGTGCCAGATGTAGAACTGGAAACTGATCTGTGATAAAAACCGGGTAATGGGGTTGCCCAGCACCAGCCTGACACCGCCAAAGCCAAGCGACAAGCCCAGAAAAGCCAACCCCGTCATAACAGATTGGGGATAGCGCCGCAGAAGCTGCCCCAGACGAATGTTGTGTGCTCCCACTTCGCCGGCCTGCGCACGCACCAGAGTCCACAGCGCGTACACTGCCAGAGCGCCGCAGACGCTCATGAGGATTTTGCCGAATCCATCTTCTTTCATGCGCCGACGCAGGCTGACATAAATACCGGCTGCCACAAAACCATTGGCATAAACATCCAAAAAAGCAGGCAGCTGATTGATGAGCATGGCATTGTCGGCAAAGCTGGCCGCATAGAGACGAAACAGGAAGGCCATCCCTGTCATGAGGCTGTAGGTCAGCATCGGCATCCGGTGAAAAGCTCTGGCCAAAAAGGGGAAGATGAGGTAAAACTGCACCTCAACCGCCAGTGTCCACAGCACGCCGTTGAGCGGTGTGGACAGGTAGGTAGCCCTGAAAAAGTTATGGGTAAAGGTTAGGTGCGCCAGCAGGTCCAGGGCCGCATCTCCAGGCTGTTTGTACAGGCCCTGCGGAAGAGCTACCGCCAGCAGCATGATCAGCAGGTTAAAGACATAGCTGGGTACAATTCGAAAAAAACGTTTGCGATAAAAAGGAGTGATTGATGGGAGGGCACGGCTTGCTTCCCTGGCATGCGCGTAGGGCAAATAACATAAAAAGCCGCTGAGCAGCAGCAAGCCATCCACCCACATGTAACCCGAGCGCAGCAAGGGGTCTAAATTGATGTTCAGCCCAAACAAGGTGATGCGCGGGGTAAGCCAGCTCTGCTGCCAGATATGAAAGGCGGCAACAAATAGTACCATCAATGCCCTGATGCCGTGAAGTGCAGGTATTTCTCCCCCATCTTGTATGGCGGTCGCGTCACGATAGCGGTGGATGAGCTTTTGCATCAGGGCTGGGTGACCTTGGTCATTTTGTAGGTAACTTTGGGCGATTCTTTGCGAAGATTAAAAGACTTGTCTGTCAGGTTGAGGATGTTGTATTTGATGTCAAGTTCATCCTGCCGGTCTCCCACAGCCAGAAGGTAGTTTTGCGCATAGAAGAAATACTTGCGCCCGTCAATGGTGCAGGTGCCGTCATCGCGAAACTCCATCACAAAGCCGTCCTCTGTCTGCCAGGTGCCCAGCACCCTGTAGGGCACGCGGGTCAGCCTGCGATTATTGACATCCTTGTACCCCAAAATCTTATTATAATAAGGCAGGGCTTCGTAGGGTTTCTGGTCATTATAAAGTTCCATGGCATAACGATATACCGCATCCTGATACAGGCTCTGCACATTTTTATATTTTTCACCCGGATTTTCCCGGTCAAGGGGCTCAAGCGCTTCGATGGCCGTCTTGAAGTCTCCCCCTTTGATAGCAGCCCGCGCGGCCTCGTAGGCATCGCCATAATACAAGTCATAGCTCTCCTCGGCAAGCACTGCCGCATCCTGATAGCCTTTGATCAGAGAAAATTGCTCTGCTGCCTGGCGGTGATTTCCCTCAACCTGCATTTCTTTGGCCAGGGCATAGGCACTGGCGCGGAGCAGCTCCTCAGCGTCCTGATACCCCTCCACCTCCTTGAGCAAGAGGGTGGCGGCTTCTTTTTCGCCCGCATCCAGACGCTGTTTGGCCTCCAGATAAATGCTCTCCTGGCGTCTTTGGTCAGCATCCTCATAGTCACCTGCGGCAGCAAAAGCATCTGCCGAATCAATCAATTTCCCTTCATTGAAGGCTTCCCTGCCCTGGGAATAATAGGCACGGGCCAGATAAGACTTGCTGCTTGAGTAGTCACCCAAGTCTTTAAAAATATTAATCGCGGTTTGATAGTCACCGCTTTCAATCACTTCGATGCCCTGGTTGTATCTGGCGCTGTTTAACTCTTCTTTGCTGTTTTGATAAGAGCCCAGCAGCGCGAATACCTCTGCCGCTTTGATATAATCGCGCTCATTGGCATAGGAAATGCCCAGTTCATAGCGCAAACTTCGCGCGCGCTCCGCAGCATCCGCATATGCTGTGGCTTTTTCATAAAAAGCAATGGCATTGATGATATCCCCTGCCGTTTCGAGTTCTTCCCCTCGCAGATAGGAAGCCTCAAAGGCGGCTGCCTGCGCAGTCACCAGCGATGGCGCCTGCGCAAACAGCTTGATGGCATCTTCGTAGCGGCTTTCCTGCATGGCAGCTGCCCCCATATAGAAGGAGCTTTCTTCTGCCAGCTTCTGAGCGTCTTCAAAATAGGGAATCTTTAGCAGTTTTTCACGCGCCTGCTCATACTCACCGGCCTTCATCTGCATCACAGCCGGCTCATACAGGCAGCTGGCTGCTTTTCTGGAGGAATCCAGGTAGTCGCCTGCCAGCAGGTATTTCTCAGCTGCCAGGTCAAACTGCTGCTGGTTGAACAATTCATCGCCCCAGCGATAATAAAGCTCCTGCAATTTGGGCTTGGACTTTGCAGTATCTTCCATTTGGGAGAGCAAGGGCTGGGCCAGTTCATACTCATTGCGCTCAAGGTGCAGCATGGCAGGCAGGTAGAGGCTTTCCTCCGCCTGCAGCGGCGCGTCACGGTAGTCGCCCAGCGCCAAGAACTTGACACGCGCCTGGTCATACTCAAGCTCACTCATCAGGTTTTTTGCCCACTCATAGTGGGTGAGAGTGGCCTGCCTACTGCTTTCTCCCCAGCTTCCCAGTTCATCAAACAGGCTGATGGCCTGCTCGTATTCTCCCGTTTTGCGCAGCAGGTCTGCCCGCTGGTAGCGCATGGCAAGGGCCAGCTCTCCTGCATCTTTATAATCCGAAATGCTCAGATAAATATCTTCGGCCGCCTTCAGGCTGGTGAGCGTCCCCGCCTGGCGCGTCGCGTCCGCGCGCAGATAATCAGCCTCGAGTGCCTTTTCCTGTGCGTCGCTGTAATCCTTCAGCTGCAGGTACATGTCCTTGGCCTGCATATATTGTTTTTGTTCCATCAGCTCTTGCGCTTTGTAATAGTTGTAGGCGGGAATACCATGAAAAATAACAC
>JAAZEI010000078.1 GCA_012512355.1 Clostridiales bacterium
AGACATCAAGGGCTCCATCACGACAGGCAAGCTGGCAGACCTGGTGATTCTCTCTGATGACATCCAAAAGATTCAGCCTGAGATGATAAAAGATCTGAGGGTCGAGACTACCATGGTGGGCGGGAAGATCGTCTATTCGAATTGATATAGGTAAAAACTGATAGAAGCATCCAGCGAGGCCGGTATTTGAGATAGTTACGACTCAAGGCTGCTCATCGCTTTGCAGTGCTTTGAGCGTCTTATTGATATCACTATTCATTCACAGCATAAAAAGATGCGGCCGCCGCCTGTTAAAGCTGTGCGGTCCGCGTCTTATCGTTTGCTGGGTGGATTTATTCCCTGTCAGCTGATGCTGCGGCCTCTGAGCAAATCGTGGCGCAGCTGCCAGAGCCTGTCTGACAAATCTACCTTGTAAGGGTTGGGGTTGAGAGGGCGCAGGTATTCATCCCAAATCGTCTTTTCCTGGGTGGCGCGAAATTCGCTGATCTCCTTGAGAGAAGTGGGGATGGGCTGGGGCTCCCCTGCCACAACCAGGGGCTGCAGCAGTTTTTTTGCCGTATAGTCTGTCAGTGTCATTTTTTTCCAGGTATCCTGCGGATCAAAAATGGTGATGGGCTGGCCAAAGTCAAACTCCTCATCCGCCAGCGCAATCAAATCGGCCACTGCCATGCCCTCGGCGTCATACAGGCGGTAGACTTCTTGACGGCCGGGCAGGGTCACCTTTTCAAGGGTTTCTGACAGCTTGATTTTAGGCTGCAGCACCCCGTCCTTTTCCATGGCGCTCATCTTATAGACACCGCCCAGGGCCGCGCGGCCGGCACTGGTAATCAGCCGGGTTCCCACGCCCCACAGGTCGATCTTGGCGCCCTGGTGTTTGAGGTCGCGGATGAGGTACTCATCCAGGTCGTTGCTGACACAGATTTTGGCACCAGGAAAGCCCGCTTCGTTCATCATATCCCGCGCTGTGCGGCTGAGGTAGGCCAAGTCGCCCGAATCCAGGCGGATGCCCAGCGGCTCATAGCCCTTCTCCCTTTGCTCTTTGAACACCGTGATGGCATTGGGAACGCCGGAGCGCAGAGTGTCGTAGGTATCAACCAGCAGCAGGGTCTTGCCGGGATAGCAGTTTGCATAGGCGCGGAAAGCCTCTATCTCCGTATCAAAGCTCATCACCCAGCTGTGGGCGTGGGTGCCGCTGACAGGGATATCATAAAGCTGCCCGGCCAATACATTGCTGGTGGAGCCGCAGCCAGCGATGACAGCTGCCCTGGCGCCCAGCACGCCCGCATCGGGGCCCTGGGCGCGGCGCAGACCAAACTCCATCACCGAGCCGCCCCTGGCCGCCCGGACAATGCGGTTGGCCTTGGTGGCAATCAGGGTCTGGTGCCCCACAAAGGTCAGCAGCGCTGTTTCTATCAGCTGTGCCTGGGACAGCGGCGCGTCCACCCGAATCAGGGGCTCGCCGGGAAAGACAAAGCTGCCCTCGGGCTGGGCATAGATATTGCCGGTAAAGCGAAATTGGCTCAGACTGTGCAAAAACGGCTCATCAAAGAGGCTGAGGCTGCGCAGGTAGGCAATGTCCTCCTCATTGAAGTGCAGGTTTTTGATATAGTCAAGCAGCTGGACATTGCCTGCCATCACCGCATAATTCAGCCCATCCGCAGGCCTGTAAAACATATAAAAAGAGGAGGCCCTATCGCCGATGCCTTCTTTATAGTAGCCGAACATCATGGTCAATTGGTAGAGGTCGGTCATGAGGGTAAAGTGCCTGTTCATGTTTGTTCTCCTGTTTCTGATAGCTTGTCGATTTCGTTGAGCCAAAGCGCCGCGCTGCCGTCTGAGGGCATGCGCAGCCCCTGCCGCGGGGACAGGGACAGTGACAGAATCTGCGGGCCGTCTGTCTGGCAGGAACGCTTGAACTGCGAGGCGAAAAAGCGGCGGAAAAACCCGCGCATATACCCCAGCAGGCTTTCGCTTGAATACTTGCCGCCAAAAGCCGCCTGCGCCAGCCGGAGCAGCTCCTGCGAGCTGTGCCCCTTGTGCAGAAAATGGTACAGATAAAAATCGATCAGTTCATAGGGGCCGACGATTTCTTCAGTGCGCTGAACGATCTCCCCCAAGACTGGCGGCAGCAGCTCGGGGCTGATGGGGGTGGCCAAAATGGCCCTCAGGCAATCCCGCAGCCTGTTGCTTTGCGAGTCTTTGGCCGCCTGGTCAATAATCATGCGAATGGCGCTCTTATATAGGCCGGCATTGGGGTTGTACATGCTCATGTG
>JAAZEI010000079.1 GCA_012512355.1 Clostridiales bacterium
ATTATATTCAACTTACCATCAACATCTTGCTCAGTAGATCTTAGTACCATGGTATCTTCTTTGCCCGTTGGCTCGCCTCCCCAAACCCCACCATCATTCTTATAAAGAATACTTTTCGAAACAACAACAGACCACTCTTCCGGTATCTCTCCAATCCACGCCACCCCGCTGTCCTTCATCCGTCTGCTCAATCATCCCACCCCCTGAGCAGTTCTTCTTCCTCCACCTGCAGCGCCTTGAGCTCCGCAAGAATTTCTGCTGAGGGCCGGGGCGGGACATACTTGTAGAAGTAGCGGGTAAAGGGGATCTCATAGCCTATCTTGGTTTTCGCCAGATTTACCCAGGCATCCGGTGCGTAGGGCAGGACATTTTCAGCCATGTAGGTTTCTAGGTCGCTGCCCCAGGGGATGGTCTCTGTATCACGCAAGGCGGTATCGGGCTGCTGTTTTCCGCCTTTTAATACAGGCTTGCTCTGCGCGTCCAGCAGCGGCCGCTCTACCGTCACCTTGCTGTATTTGAAAAAGAAGCGGTCAAACACCCGGCTTTCCACCACCAGGTCATTTTCCTGCCATTCGCCGTCCCGGTTTTCCCCGTACGCCTTGAGGATCAAGGCAATCGCCTCATCGCTGAACTCATTGCGCTTTTTGCCCAGGGATTTGCGGCGCATGGCAAAGCAGCGGCTGGCATCGATCAGCTGCACCTTGCCGGCTCTCTCCGGCCGCTTGTTCTTGGTGACAAGCCAGATATAGGGGCGATGCCGGTGTTGTAAAACAGGTCATTGGGCATCTGCACGATGGCTTCCAGCCAGTCATTCTCCAAAAGATAGCCGCGTATTTCGCTGGGGCCGCTGCCAGCATCGCCTGTAAACAGCGGGCTGCCGTTTTGGATGATGGCCATGCGGCCGGTCTGCTTTAATTTGGCGGCGCCATTTAGCATAAACAGCTGCTGGCTGTCGGAGATGCTGGGCAGGCCTGGGGGAAAGCGTCCATCCTCGCCTTTGGCGTTCTCCGCCTGCACCTTTGCCCGCTCGTTCTTCCACTCGATGCCAAAGGGCGGGTTGGAGATGATGTAGTCAAAGGTGTAGCCGATGAACTTGTCATGGGATAGAGTGTTGCCGTGGCGCATGTTATCCGCATGGCCGCCCTTGATCAGCATATCCGCCTTGGCGATGGCGTAGGTCTGTTCATTGAGCTCCTGGCCAAAGCTGGTGACAGAGGCATCGGGGTCGATGGCCCGCAGGCGCTCTTCCATACAGCCCAGCATCTGGCTGGTGCCCATCGCCATATCGTAGACGGTGGTGGTGATGCCAACCCTCGCCATCTCCTCCCGGTCGGGGCTGATGAGCAAGTCGGTCATCAAATAAATGACATCGCGCGCGGTAAAGTGCGCCCCGGCTTGATCATTATAGCTTTCCGAGAACTTGCGCACCAGTTCTTCAAAGATGTAGCCCATATCGGCACTGGATACCTGGTCGGCTGCCATGCCGGCCTTTTGCGTGCAAAACTCCGCGATCAAATTGAACAGGATGTTGTTGTTGGCCAGCTTGGTAATTTCCTTGTCAAAGTCGAACTTTTCAATGATATCAATCACATTGTCGCTGAAGGCGGCCAGGTAGGCACGGAAATTGGCTTCGATGTTGTCAGCATCCGATAGGAGCGTGTCCAGCGTGAAGGGGCTGGTATTGTAAAAGCGGTAGCCCGCGGCTTCATACAAAAAGCCATCCTTCACCTGAATGCGCTGGGCCTTTAAGG
>JAAZEI010000080.1 GCA_012512355.1 Clostridiales bacterium
AGAATAAATTGCCCTTTTCCTCATCTGTAAAAAGGATTAGGATAGAATCGCCGCCAAAGGATGCTTCCATCTGCTTGTTGGAAATAAAAACTTCATTGTCGCTTTGAACCAGGGTTTCATTTCCGGTCGCCATCCGCATATTTGAAACACCGGCGATGCATATCGCAAAAACGACTATTGTAATCAATAGTGTTTTGATGGGCTTACTCTCTATAAAACTTCCTATTTTTCTAAATAACCTGTCCATGTTCAATACCTTCTCCTGTTTTTTGATTTTTTTCTTCCAGTATCAATGCGCTGACCCGGCCGGCAAAGCGCCTGATGCTGTTTTCATCCGTTTGGGGCATATATAAAAATGACAGGATGGAACCCATCAGTATTCTCAAGGCAAATTCTTTCCCCTCCGGGGAAATCCCGACCTGCGTCAGCATCGTCTGAAGAATCTGCACGACTCTCTTCATGAAGTTTTCACTGCCCAAGGCTGATAGCATGGGCGCTTCAGCCAGGATCAATTTGATGATTTGGTAGTTGGAAGATATCAGGCTGATGCGCTCAAAAAGGATATATTCCAGTTTTGCCTCCGGACTCAGCTGGGCAGAGGTGTTGATGGAGCCTTCCAGCGTACTGAGTAAGATAGGCTCTATCCCCGCCAAAAACATTTCCTGTTTGGATGAAAAGTACCGAAACAGCGTCACCTCAGATACATTCGCCGCTTTTGCAATCTCCACCGTGGTGCTGCCTTTGTAGCCATTCTCCACAAATACTGTCATGGCGGCATCCAGTATCTGCATTCGCCGGTCTTCTTTTTTCATTCTTTTTGGTACAACTGTCCCTGTCATAACTCCTCCTTGTGTTAGTGAGCACTTACACACACTTGAACATCATGAGGGTTGTCGGTCCAAATGTCAAGCGTATAAATGAATAATTCTGTTTTTGTATTTATTCCATGAGAATTGTTCTCAAAAAAAGAATTTTTGATGTTGACAGGATGCTTCTGCTGGGATATGATGATTTTACTGAAACGGTTAAGTGATTTGAGGTGTCATATGAAACGTGTGAGCATTAAGGATGTAGCCAAGGAAGCCGGAGTGTCTGTGGCGACTGTTAGCTATGTCATCAACAATACGCCCAATCAAAGTATTTCAGATGAAACAAGTTTACGCATCAGAAAAGCGGTCACTAAGCTCAATTATATACCAAATTTAAACGCCAGAAGTCTGGCCAGCCGCAAAACCAACCTGATTGGTGTCGTTATCCCGCAGACTGAGCCCGGAAAAGAGTTTATGTTTTCAAATCCCTTCTATGGCGATCTTCTGTCTTCCATAGAATATACTGCCAGGCAACACAGTTATCATTTGCTGCTATCGGGGCCTGAACCAAATCAAAGTTACATCAACATCGCCAGAAACCGCAGTGTTGACGGCATCATTATTGTTGGGGCATATCCCACCAAAGGTCTGGATGAATTGCGTCAATTGGATATCCCTGTGGTGCTTGTTGATACTTATGTTAAAGATCCCGTCTATCACACTGTTGGTATCGATGACCGATTGGGCGGTAAAATGGCGACCGCCTATCTCATTGAAAAAGGACACAGTAAAATAGCCTTTGTATCTGGTCAGATTGAAGAGCAGGGGGTCATGCAAAAGCGCTTTCAGGGGTATCGGGATGCGCTGGAGGACGCCGGTATCCCCTTTCACCAAGACTTCGTCTATCTGGGCAACATCTCCTTTGAGTACGCGCAGGCAACAGCTGACGAGATGCTGCGACGCGGCAGGATAGAAACAGCGGCATTTGCATCTGCCGATATTCTGGGGATGGGTCTTATCAAAGGCCTGCGGCGTCAAGGCTTTCATGTTCCCGAGGATCTGTCGATTGTGGGCTTTGATGATGTCAGCCTGGCGCAGATGGCGGACCCGTCTCTGACAACAGTCAGGCAGGACATATCAGCCAAGGGAAAGACTGCAGTACAGTTTATTCTGGACGCGGTATCAGGCAACATAGAAAAGCAGGAGAAGATACTGCCCATCCACATTGTAGAGCGCGAATCTGTCAAAAATCTTTAACTTTTTGGGAACTTAAACGTTTTAGTCAGGAGCGAAAATGATGTTAAAACATCTGCCTGAGGGGACTGTCCCCTTTGAAGATTGCGGTTTTGCCCGATATCCGCTATGGGTCTGTTTGGGCGAAGAGGTCGTGGTACGGTGCCGGGTTGATGACAGTGCGGCTGTGCCGGTACTGACTGCCAGGTATGAAGAAGGTATACATACGCTGAAGCATTTTGACAGAACAGACAATTATTATTCTTTTTCTTTGGGCGCTTTTGATTCATTGCAGGAAGTTTCTTATCGTTTCCAGACAGATGAAGAAATAACTCCCTGGTATAACTTTGATGTGGTCTTGATGCAAAGCATAAGCAGCTTTTCATCGATTGATCAACAGGGTGAGCAGAGAATCGCCGCATTGCTCTGTGAAGATGTGATGCTCAATATAGATATTGAGGCAGTTCTGAAAATGACGCTTCGGCAGACATCAGCGGATGCTGAAGTGACTGAGCCAAACTATGCTTCAGAATACACACTTAAACTTCCGGAAGGCTTTTCCCTCCGCTGCCATCAAGAAGGACTTTGGGCACTTTATCGGGCTGAGGAGGAAGTTTGCAAAGCCACGGAATACCAATTCTGGCGGGATAAAGACGGAAAAATTTTAAAGATGGCACTGAAATTGCGTATGTCAAACTTGCATATCCTCG
>JAAZEI010000081.1 GCA_012512355.1 Clostridiales bacterium
ATGTTTTCAAGTAAGAAGCGACATTGCCTGTTAATTTAATAATGGAAAATTACTGCAAAAAATCGTATTTTCTTTTATTTCTTAATTGTATGATACTTTTATTTCAATAGAATGATGGATACAGCAGCGGGGAGGCAACAATTGAATATACGAGAATTCTTAGAACAAAGAGAAGAAATGGGTTTATCCCAGTATGCAGCCAAAAGCTCACAGAGCAGAGGACGGGAATATCCAGCCTCGTCCTGTGAAATGCGTACCGAATATCAACGCGATAGAGATCGTATTATTCATTCCAAAAGCTTCAGAAGGCTTCAATTTAAAACACAGGTATTTGTTTCACCTGAAGGAGATCATTACCGAACAAGATTGACGCATACTTTAGAGGTGGCACAGGTGGCGCGAACCCTATCAAGATCGTTGAATCTGAATGAAGATCTGACTGAAAGCATCGCTCTGGGTCATGATTTGGGACATACTCCTTTTGGTCATATAGGGGAGAGAACCATCAATCGACTGGTTGGAGGAGGGTTTCGTCACAATGAACAAAGCCTTCGAATGGTTGAAGTTATCGAAGGAAATCAAGGCCTCAACCTGACGTGGGAAGTTCGAGATGGGATTGTCAATCACTCAGGGGAAAGACAGGCTGCCACCATGGAAGGCCGTATTGTTGGAAAAGCTGATCGGATTGCTTACATTAATCATGATATTGATGATGCTATACGAGCTGGCATCATCAAATCAGAGGACTTACCTCTTCAAAGCCTTAAGGTGCTGGGTCAAACTCATGGCGAAAGAATCGCCGCTATGATTAAAGATATTGTTGTTAACAGTGTCAATAAATCCGAGGTGCTATCAAGCGATAGCTTCCAAGAAGCAACTGATGATTTACGAAAGTTTTTATTTGAGAACGTCTACCAGGATAAATGGCGGTCTGATGAAGAAAAAAAGTGTGATTTTATTATTACAGAGTTATTTGGCTATTTTATGCTGAATCCAGCTGAAATGCCTCTTGAATTCGTAACTATTGTATATCGTGATGGAACTGAGCGTGCAGTTACAGATTATATCGCCTCAATGACGGATCGTTTTGCTATGAGGCTGTTCCATCAACTGTTTGTACCCAACAGTTTTTCGGTTATTTAGCAGGATATTTAGCTAATATGTCGAATAAGTATCATAGTAGAGGTGGTGCGCAATGGCGTTGATGTATCCTGGTGTATGGGTAGATGAAGTATTATCCCGTGCTGATATCGTGGATGTAGTATCCGCTTATTTGCCGCTCAAGAGACAAGGTAGAAACTACATCGGCCTTTGTCCTTTTCACAACGAAAAAACACCTTCTTTTTCAGTTAACAGAGAGAACAATGTGTATCATTGCTTTGGCTGCAAAGCCGGAGGAAATGTGGCCCAGTTCGTGATGGAAATGGAAAAACTCACCTTTCCGGAATCATTGCGTCATCTTGCCAAGTTGCTGAATATATCAGAACCGGTGCAAGCTTATGACCCTCGAGCCGAACAGGAGCGTTCACAAAAAGAAAGAGTTTATGATGCCAATAAAGATGCAGCACTCTACTTCAACGCGAACCTCTATAATCCCCAAGGTAAAAAGGTGCTGGATTATTTATACCGGCGTGGCATCGATGATGCAATGATAAAACGTTTTGGCTTAGGTGCCAGCAGCGATGAGTGGAGTGGATTAAAAGATTATTTGAACCAAAAAGGTTACACTCAAGATGAACTGGCTGCCAGCGGTTTAATCCATGTTAGGCAGGGAAATAGTTATGATGTCTTTCGAGATCGCGCTATATTCCCCATTATTGATTTGTACGGCAAGACGATTGGTTTTGGCGCCCGGGCGATGGGAGACGCACAACCCAAATACCTCAACACTCAGGATACAATCATTTTTAATAAACGCTATGGCCTATACGGCGCAAATTACCTGAGAAAACAACGTGATCTCAAACGCGTTATTTTAGTTGAGGGATATATGGATGTTATGGCTTTATCACAAGTAGGAATTCAGGGTGCAGTAGCTACCTTGGGCACTGCTTTAAGTCCCCAACAAGCGAGGCTTATGAAACGGTTAGCATCCGAAGTCTGGGTATGTTATGACGGGGATGAAGCAGGCCAAATGGCCATTATGCGTGCATTAGAGGTTTTAGATGCGGAGGCAATTCCTTCGCGTGTTTTGCATTTGCCTCAGGGACTGGATCCTGATGATTACCTCAAGCGCTATGGGGCTGACGCGTTTGAAGAACTAAAACCCATAACTGCCAACACATACCGTCTTCTTCGTTTAAAAATTGGCTTTGATCTATCCTCTGAAGATGAAAACAGTGCATTCTCATTAGAAGCTTGTGAACTGATTTCAAAAGTTGCCAGTCCTCTTGAGCGAGAAGACTTGGTCCGATGGCTGACAGCAGAAACGGGCTATCCCAAGGATGTTTTGACTCAGCAAGTTGAGCAGCTGTTGCGCAAACTAGGCCCAAAAAGTGCTGCTGGACTAAAGTCTTCTCTTGGTAAGAGCAGACGAAACGGTGTAGAAATGAGTCTTGACGAAGCGGAAAAAACTTTATTGAGGCTGATGGCAACAGGACACGTTCCCAATGATTTTATGAATGAAGATGACTTTGAATCAGCCACCATTGCGAAGTTATTTAAAGCGCTGTCAGAGGGTCAAAAACCTATGAAAATATTGACGGACTGTGATGATAACCAGACGCGTTCTATAGCCAGCGAAGCTTTTAGCATGACTGATAGTATAGATATTGAACAAGTGTTACCTGCTGCTGAAGAATGCCTCACTGTATTAAGGAAAAAGAAAATCAGCCAGCGCATTGATGCGATTAGTCAAAATCTGAGCAATTTAACAGGGGAACAAAAAATAAGTTCCTTGGAAGAAATTATGCGGCTTAGAAAGACATTAAACAGCTTAAAGATCTCCCAAGCGGAAGGAAAGGAAATCTCTTAATGAGTACGAAGGCAGAACAAAGACAAGAACAGAAAATTCAGGAGCTTTATGAACATGCAAAAGCTAAAGGCACAATCAGTTACGATGAGATTGTATCAACTTTAGCAACCGAAGATATCGATCCTGAGCAGTTTGAGATTATCCTTGAAACATTGGAGTCGATGGGTGTTCATGTAACCAGGGATGATGATAAAAATGAAACAAAAGGATCTTCGGAGGACGCAGATAAAGAAGATGATGAAATCGATTTATCTGTACCTGAGGCTATCAACATTGACGACCCTGTACGAATGTATCTCAAAGAAATCGGAAAAGTTGCTTTATTGACAGCAGATGAAGAGGTTCAAATTGCCAAGCGTATGGAAAATGGCGATGAAGCTGCTAAGCGTGAATTGGCTGAAGCGAACCTCAGGCTCGTAGTATCTATCGCCAAGCGTTATGTAGGACGCGGAATGCTTTTTTTAGATCTCATTCAGGAAGGTAATATGGGCCTCATTAAAGCTGTTGAGAAGTTTGACTATACCAAAGGATACAAATTCTCAACCTATGCCACATGGTGGATAAGACAGGCAATTACTCGTGCAATTGCTGACCAGGCAAGAACAATCCGTATCCCTGTCCACATGGTTGAGACAATTAACAAATTAATTCGCATATCGCGCCAACTTTTACAAGAATACGGCCGCGAACCCACACCCGAGGAGATTGCGAAATCGATGGGCATTACAGAAGCTAAAGTGCGCGAGATAATAAAAATTGCTCAGGAACCGGTGTCGCTTGAAACCCCCATCGGTGAAGAAGAGGATAGTCATTTAGGCGATTTCATTCAGGATGAAGACGCACCCGCTCCAGCGGAAGCTGCCTCAAACGCACTGATGAAAGAACTTCTATGGGAGGTTCTGGATACATTGACACCACGCGAAGCCAAAGTATTAAGGCTGAGGTTTGGTCTGGATGATGGCAATCCTCGAACCTTGGAAGAAGTAGGCAGAGAATTTCACGTAACACGCGAGCGCATCCGACAGATTGAGGCCAAGGCATTGCGTAAACTTAGGCATCCAAGCAGAAGCAAGAAACTAAAGGATTTTCTGGATTAATGACGACAGCTCCATTGCGGCGTTTACCCAAGCTTGATGAACGTCTCCAATTAATCGCCAATTGTGTCCCCAAGTCTAATCTGGCAATTGACATTGGTGCTGATCATGGACGACTATCCTGTTACTTGTTGGCAAAAGGTATATGCAAAGAGATGATTGTCAGTGATATCAGCGCTGACTCTCTAAAAAAGAGCGAACAGCTTCTTAGTTTGCATGGTTTAACACATTTGGCTAAGTTTGTTGTCGCCGATGGACTGGATGCTATTGACCGGTCTGTTGATGCGGTTATTATTGCTGGAATTGGCGGAAAAACTATAGCAGGTATACTAAGCAAGCATGAGCGATTGTGTAACGCAAAGCTTATAATCTCTGCTCAAACTGATATGCCTTTATTAAGAAAAGAACTATGCGATATAAGCTATGTCATGCATAGGGAAACAGTTGTCAAAGCATCTGGAAGATACTATACCATTTTAGAAGCCTTTAGAGGCGAGTGCAGCTATTCACCCAGACAGCTTTACATCGGGAATAATCTAACCGCTGATGATGGACTAACACTTATTAACTACTTCCGCTGGCGTAAGGATGTTGTCAGTTCAACCAGAGATCACAATCAGCCTATTTATCTTGAGTGGTTAGAGGAGGAGTTAAGGCATGCAGAAAATCGCTACAAATCTAACGATATATAATTTGATCAATGATATTGCGCCCTTTGAGTCGCAAGAAAGTTATGATAATTCGGGATTTTTAATTGGCAGTATAAACGATGAAGTAAAAAATATCCTCGTTGCTCTTGATGCCACTCCTCAGGTGATAACAGAAGCCATAAACAAAGAGGTGCAGTTGTTAATCACACACCATCCTTTGCTCTTTCATGCCATCAGAGAGATCAACACTGAAGGTTACGATGGATCATTGCTGGTGCAGTTAATCAACAGCGGTATTTCACTCATCAGCGCTCATACAAACCTGGATCTAACCTCATTAAGCGGAGGCGCAGCGATTGCGCGGAAATTATCTTTACAAAATATACGGCAATCTATGGATCCATTTCTGTTTTTAGGTGATTTACCAAAAGTGATGACTGCGGGAGCATTAGGCAAATTAATCGGAGAATTATTGGGAACCCGACTTCGCTGTTATGGTTCACTTGATAAGGAGATAACCACCTTATCAATAGCCGGAGGAGCATATGATCTGGGTTATCCAAAAGCGATTTCTGCCGGTGCGCAAGCCTTGCTGACGGGAGAGGTACGATATCATCATGCGATTGCAGCTTCACAATCAGACTTTGTTCTTTTTGACGGCGGTCACTACCAAACAGAAGTCCCGATGATGGGTGAGCTGACCGACTATTTACAAAACAAGCTACATGAACTACAATATTCGGTGAAGGTATATTTGTCCGAGTGCCATCATCATTCGGAAGGATATACTTTATAAGGAGGAACAATGAGCCAACTCGAACTTTTATGGCAGTATCAGCAAGCGGATGTCGAAGTTGATAATTTGGAGATGTCTCTACGGCGATCTCCCAAACGTCAAAAACTCGTCAAACTGAGAGACTCTTTTCAGGATTTACAAAAAAGTCTTAAACAAGTTGAAGATGAAGTTTTGGCCATGCTTGACAGAACAGATGCTTTAAAGGATGCTATTTCTTTATCTGAGGATCAAATTAAACAGCTTCAAAACCGTATTCAAAACGAAACGCTTGAAAGCAGTGAGCAAGTCAGAGATTACATCGATGAAGCTCAGCGAATTACAGTTTCTTTAAATGACTATGAGCATGAAACACGTCGGATTCGTAAAAGCGCAGCTGACAGAGACAGGCTGCAGCGCGACTTAAAGGTTAGGTTAATTGCGGCAAGAGAAGAGTTTATACCACTGCGTGAGGAATATGATTCTGAGTATAAGCAAGCGCAAGAACAAGTTGTGAAGCTGCGTGCTAAAGCAGAAGAAAAACGCGAAGGCATAGAAGCTGAATTATTGGAAAAATATAATACCATCAAGCAGCATAGCATACCTCCTATTGCACGGCTACAAAACGGACAATGCGGCGGTTGCAATATGTCTTTTCCGTCTTCAGTTCTCCATAATATAAAAAATGGGAAATTAGTTGAATGTGAAACCTGCGGCCGCATGGTCATTACATAAGACCAGATTATTCTGATGAGGCAATTGAATGGTCGCATGCCTTTGCAGGCATGAGGAAAGTCCGAGCACCATAGGGCAGGATGCCGGCTAACGGCCGGTGGAGGCGACTCCAAGGAGAGTGCAACAGAAATAAACCGCAGGGGGATTGATCCATCAGTCATCCGTGCCACACG
>JAAZEI010000082.1 GCA_012512355.1 Clostridiales bacterium
ATTATGCAAATTGGCCTGTCCCAAAGCGGCAAAAAGCAGCCGGGATGGATGGCGGCTGCAGCTGGAGCATCAGGTTAAATGAGCAAACATGGCATCAATGCAGGCAAAGAGGCAAAAAAGAGTGACCCGATTGCTTCAATAGGCTCTGTATTGGGAGGAATGGATGGATGTGTCAGATGAAAGACAAGCAGGCCTTCTTTCAAGCGTTGGATTGTCCAAGATCAGGGATTGATCATGATATCAAGGATGACTTCGTCCGTCATGTGCATGCCCTCTTTGGCGGCCCGGCCGATGTTGAGGATTGTCTCATCGATGTCACGTCCTGCAAGTCCCTGCTGGGGCGGTAGGCTGTGACCCTGCTTTTGCATCTCGATGGCCAGCAGGGCGTTTTCAATGGCGATGGCGATTTTGGAGGCGCAGGAGGCTTTTGCTCCGTCGCAGAAAATGCCGCCGGACGTGAGCAGGGTCGTCGCGATGACCTGCACCATATCATCGGCACCCTTGCCCTGTAAGTAGCACAAGCCGGCGCCTGCGCCCGCGGCTGCGCTGACGACGCCGCAAAAGGCGGACATCTTTCCAATGAGCGTTTTCATGTAAATAGCCAGGAGGTTGGATAATGCCAGCGCTTGGAAAAGCTTGAGGTCGGGCATGCTGTGGTCTTGCGCATAGATGACAAGCGGAAGTGACACGGTCATGCCCTGGTTGCCGCTGCCTGAGTTGATGACGACGGTCATGGGGGAACCCGCCATGCGGGCATCGCTGCCCGCAGAAGCATAGGCGCGCAGCCGGGCGGAAGCCTGGCCCGGATAGGCCTTCAGCAGCGTCTTTCCGATGCTGGCACCGTAATCGCCCTGCAGACCTTCCCGGGCAATCAGCAAATTGCAATCTGCCTGGTTTTGCAGCAATTTCAAAAGCTCCGCATCTTTTAATGTCTCCAGCTGCCGGGAAAAGTCAAGGATATCCTGAAAATTCAGTTCCTCCTGCAGCGCCATGCCCTCTGGCTCCTCCTGCTCCTGCAATAGTATGGTTTCATTGTGACGCAGGAAACTGAAGTGGTGATGGGACCGGCTGATATGCGCCTCCGCACTTTGATCTTTTGCAAAAACAATAATGCGGATAAAAAGGCTTTCAATGCCCTTGGCGTGGTGAACGCTGATGGCGCCCGAGCGGATAAAGGCTTTGGCCTGCAAGAGCGCTGGCTGATCTGCATCACGCAGCACTTCAAGCCCCAGGGAGGCCTTGCCCCCAAAGCAGCCCAGGGCGGCCGCGGCCTCGATGCCGTACAGGCCTTCACCATGGGGTACCAAGACACTTTTGACATTTTTGATAATATTGCCTGAACAAAATACCTGCATTTTTTCCAGTGGTTGGCCCAGCAATTCAACAGCCTTGGCAGCGCATAGAGCGATGGCGATGGGCTCGGTGCAGCCCATCGCAGGAAGCAGCTCCTGTTTGAGAAGCTGGGTGTAATCTTTCATCCCTAACTCCTTTTTCTGTCGGAATTTATTTGGCGATATCTGCGTATTTTTCGTCGGTTTCCAGACGCTTGGCGGCATAAGGGCAGGTGGCTGATAGTTTTTTGCCCTCGCTTCGCGCAAAGTCGGCAACCGCATCCACCAGCTTTTGTGCCAGCCCCTGGCCGCGGAGGCTATTATCGACAAAGGTATGGTCGATGGACAATTCATCGTCGCCAAGGCTGACAAAAGTAACTTCGGCCTGGGGCTTGCTCTTGTCGCCCATGTAAAAACGGTTATTTTCCTGTATAAACATAATGAACCTCCAAGATGTATTTATATTGTTTTACTGCAAATTTAGTTTACAGCAAAATGTTTCTCTATACAAGCGAGAAAACTTTAACAAGACGATGGAGAGCCTTTTTTGCAGCCGGTCTTGTGAGACTTTAGCTTTTCGTGTATAATAACTTATTATGTTTTAGGAGAGTGGTTTGTTCAATGGACGACCCCGGTAACCCTGCTTTATTGGTATCGATTCTCACGATTTTCTTTCTTACCTTTTTGAATGCTTTTCTTGCAGGGGCCGAAATGGCCTTTGTATCCCTCAACCCCGCAAAAATTAAAGATATGGCCGACCGCGGCGACAAAAAAGCGCTAAGAGTGCAAAGGCTGCTGAAGGACCCGGATAGTTTTATCTCTGCCATTCAGGTAGGCATTACCTTTGGCGGATTTTTAAACTCAGCCTCAGCCTCCCAAGCCTTTGTGGGCAGGCTGGCCCCACTCTTGAGCATCGATCAGGGCGGCCAGACGGCAGCCACGATTGTTGTGACCATCATCATCAGCTACATCACCCTGGTGCTGGGTGAATTGTATCCCAAACAGGTGGCGCTGCAGATTCCCGAGCAGTATGCTCTGGGCTCGGCCAGAGCCATTCTGTGGCTTCGCGGTATTTTCCGGCCCTTTATCTGGCTGCTGAACATATCCACCAAGCTGTTAAAGCGTCTCACACCCATTGACTTCAGCAAAAAAGAAGAGAAACTCACGCGGCAGGAAATCAG
The DNA here is from genome assembly GCA_012512355.1 of Clostridiales bacterium. GTDB lineage: Bacteria > Bacillota > Clostridia > Christensenellales > Aristaeellaceae > UBA1038. Next base: position 2,513 of record JAAZEI010000082.1, read on the forward strand.
GTCTCTGCTGCATTCAAGCCAGAATGACGGCGCCATTGATCTTGATGAGTTTAATATGATGCAGGGGGTGCTGTCCCTTGATTCAAGCACGGTGCGAACCATCATGATTCCCCGCGTTGATGCGGACATGCTGGATGTAGAGGCTCCTTTTGAAGAGAACCTTGCCTTTTTGCTGGAGCAGCGTCACTCACGCGTGCCGCTGTACCGCGAAGAGAAGGACTATGTTCTGGGAATCGTTCACTTAAAGGATGTGCTTATCTATCAGGATGCGCTGCGCCAGGGCAGGGAAACACTCGAGTCCATCGCGCGCCCGGCATTGTTTGTGCCCGATAGCCTGTCAACGGATGATATGCTGATTAAGTTTCAAAAAACCAAACAGCACATGGCGGTTATCATTGACGAGTTTGGCGCAGTGCTGGGCCTGGCGACCCTCAGCGACCTGATTGAAGAGATCATAGGCGAAATACAAGACGAATATGACGATGATGACCGCCAGGATTACTATATGCTGGAGAACGGCGATGTGATGCTCAAAGGTTCTATGCCCGTGAGTGACCTCAACCGCATGTTTGAACTTGATATCGTGACCCAGGACAGTGACACCATCGCCGGCTACATGATTGAGCAGCTGGGCTATATCCCCCAGCAGAGCGCGCAGGAGCTGGTGGTGAATGATGACTTTGCCCTGACGGTTGTTGAAGCGACCGGTACGCGCATCGAGACCATTTTGATGAAGCTTAAAAAGCCCCAAGAGAATCATCCTCAAAATGGCGGGAGAGAATCTTCATAGAGCAAGAAAGCTTAAACCTTGCGATAATCAACCCATTGGCTTTGAATGATTTAGACACTCTTTATGATACCAGGCGGTTCGCGTCTGGTATTTTTAGTGGCTTTTTTGGTGGTGATATGCAGTACTTCTGTGGAAACTATATAAAAAACTGATAATATGATAAAATCCATGAAGATAGATTTATCCACAGAGTTTGTAAGATAAGGAGTGACCATGAACCCTGCGAAACCTAACCTGCGCACACTTTTCACGTCTGTTTTTAAAATCAGCGCCTTTACTTTTGGAGGCGGATATGTGATCGTGCCCCTGATGCGAAAGCGCTTTTCCCAGGAGCTGGGCTGGGTGAATGAAGATGAGATGCTGGACATGATTGCCATCGGGCAGTCTGCTCCCGGCCCCATCGCCGTCAATACATCCATCATGCTGGGCTACCGTCTGCTGGGCGTCCCGGGGGCTTTAATGGCTGTACTGGGCACCTCATTGCCTCCGCTGATTATCCTGTCGCTGGTGACGGTGTTTTATGATTCGGTGCGTGACAACAAAAGCATCGCTACCTTGCTCAACGCCATGCGCGCTGGGGTCGCCGCTGTCATCGCCGACGTCGTATGGACCATGGGCGGCAGCATATTCAAGATGGCAAGGCCGCTGCCGGTTCTTTTGATGGTGCTGGCCTTTCTGGCTGTCTGGCTGTTTAGATTTCCCATCATCCTGGTACTGATCTTTTGCGGCGTGGCAGGGTTTGCGGATACCTGGATCAGGCGGCGCCAGAAGTCAGGAGGCGATGGAATATGATCTTACTGCTGAGGCTGTTCCTGGCATTTTTTCAAGTTGGTTTGTTCGCCTTTGGCGGCGGACTGGCTGCGCTTCCCTTGATTCGAGAACAGATTGTTATTCAAAATGCCTGGATGGATATGGCCACCTTTACCGACCTGGTGACCATCGCGGAAATGACGCCGGGACCCATCACGCTCAATGCCGCTACCTTTGTTGGGATGCGCTTGTATGGCATTGCGGGCGCGCTGGCTGCCACCCTGGGCAGCGTGATGCCCAGCATCATCATCGTGCTGATCCTGGCGAGAATTTACCGGTCCTTAAGCCGCAATGCCATTTTTCAGGGGGTGCTTTATGGCCTGCGCCCTGCTACCGTCGCCTTGATTGCCTCGGCCGGCCTGTCCATTTTTATTCTGGCCATGTTTGATGTGGGCCCTGTGAGCCTGAGCAATCTGGATTTGATTTCTCTTGGCACGTTTGCGCTGGCTCTTTTTGTCCTGCGCAAGTGGAAGCCCAGCCCTATTTTAATTATCCTGGGGACAGGGCTGCTGGGGGCGGGGATCAATTTTCTCATTGGATAGGGACATTGGATAGATACTATCACTATGATTGACTGGGAATGAAGATTAGAGGAGGCAGTGTCATGAAAGAAGCTTTTGAAAAGATTATACGGGAAGCCAGCAAGCTGGCCTTGGAGAGTTCGCTCAAAGACAAGGTGCACAGCAAGGGCAAAGCGGATTTTGTCACCGATGCGGATTTGGCCATCAGCGAAGAGCTGGGTGTAAAACTTGCCCAGTTGGTTCCCGGCAGCCGGATGCTCAGCGAAGAGGGAGAGGACGTTGCGGGCTTACAAGGGAAATTATTTATCGTAGACCCTGTGGACGGCACGACCAACCTGATGTACAACATGGGCATGAGCGCCGTGTCAGCTGCCTATCTGGAGGATGGACAGCTCCTTTTGGGGGCTATTTACAACCCATTTACCGATGAGATGTTTGCAGCCCAGCAGGGCAAGGGCGCTTATCTCAACGGAGCGCCTATCCGGGTGAATGATGACCCGGACATATCCCAGGCTTTGCTGGGTGTAGAGGCAAATGCGGATATGGATGATCCGCAGCAAAAGTTCTTCAAACAGCTCAATAACTTGCTGCTTCGCTGCCGCGGCCTTCGCTGGACGGGTTCTGCGGCACTTGACCTGGCCTATATAGCCTGCGGACGTCTCTCCGGCTGTGTGTTTCAATATTTGCATCCTTGGGACTATGCCGCGGGCTGGCTGATATTAAACGAAGCGGGTGGCAGGCTGACAACCGCGCAGGGACAGTCGCCTGATCTGAAGGGCCGCTCTGGGAAGCTTCTGGCATCCAATGGTCATATTCACAGCGAGTGGCTGGAAGCATTTGAGTAATATATTTTTCCGCTGTAAATCCGCTGTAAAAACCTATGATTGCTGAACTCGCTTAAAAGGCGAAAGTACAAATAAATCATTGAATCGATCGTCCAAAGTTTGAAGAAACGGATTTTCAGGACATTCTAAATCGATATCCGTTTCTTGACATAGGCATTTTGGTCAGACTATAATATGAGAAATACATGATAAGGAAACACGATTGTGGAAAGCACACACCCAAAAGGCGTTGCCCGCGCAGTGAAACAAATCGGAAAGAAAAGGCTGGGGGGGATTCTCATCCTCCTGACATTTATGCTCTTTTTTTACGGCCCCTTAATTTATATGTTCACGCTGGCTTTTGCTAATACCTATAACTTTCCCGATATTCTTCCCTCAGAGTATGGATTCAAATGGTGGGGATATGTTTTTAGTCAGGCAAATACCTTTATTTCTATTCGCAACTCATTTTTATTTGCCTTTGCCTCTACGCTGCTGTCCCTCATCATTTGTATCCCCGCGGCTTATGCGCTGGCGCGCTTTAAGTTTATGGGACGCAAATTTATTATGTTTCTTTTTTTGCTGGGCAATGCTTTTCCCAAAATCGGCATGTATACCTCCATGGGCATCATTTATTACAAAATCGGCCTGATGGGCACCTTTTTGGGCGTGCTTCTCATTCATATGCTGGGCACCATGATGATGATGATCTGGATTCCGGCGGGCGCTTTTCGCAGCGTTCCCCGCCACCTGGAAGAGGCGGCAAGGGATGCCGGTGCCGGGCCTTTGAGGACGTTTTTTAAAGTCACCCTTCCCGTTGCCTGGCCAGGCATCGCGGTGGCCAGCCTGTATGCCTTCATCGGCTCACTGGGCGAAAGTGTGGGCACGCTGTTTGTGGGCCTGCCCAACTGGCGCACCATGATGACAGAGATGTATGGTGTAATCCTTGACTTCCCCGCAACGGCAGGCGCTGTTTTTGCGCTGCTGCTGATCCTGCCCAACTTTGCGATTCTCATGCTGATGCGAAATTATATCGGCGGTGATACCATTGCCAAGGGCTTTAAAATCAATTAATCATGAACCTTAAAGAAACGACAGGGAGAATACTTCGTGGCAAAACTTGAAATTATTGACATGCAAAAGCTCTACAAAACGGGCGATGGGGTAAGGCACATTAACATTTCTGTAGAGGAAGGTGAATTGGTGACTTTGCTGGGGCCTTCGGGCTGCGGCAAAACCACCATACTGCGCACTGTCGGCGGTTTTATTGAGTGTGATGCAGGAGATATTCAAATCGATCAGCAATCCATTATTCATCTGCCGCCTGAAAAACGTCCCACCGCCATGGTGTTTCAAAGCTATAACCTATGGCCGCATATGACGGTTCATGACAATCTGGAGTTTGGTCTGAAGCTTAGAAAAATAGCCAAGCCTGAGCGCCAAAAGCGGATAAGCAACATGCTGGAGCTGGTGAAGATGCCTGATATGCACAAAAAGTATCCCGGGCAAATGTCCGGAGGTCAGCAGCAGCGTATCGCCATTGCGCGCTCACTGCTGCTGGAGCCCCAGGTGCTGCTGCTGGATGAGCCCTTCTCGGCGCTGGATGCAAAAATACGTCAGCAGATGCGTGAAGAACTGCGGAAAATTCAGACTGACCTCAATATTACTGTACTGTTTGTAACCCACGACCAGGAAGAGGCGATGGCGCTGTCTGACCGGGTCATCGTCATGAACAAGGGCAGCATCGAGCAGGTGGGGACGCCCAATCAAATCTATAACCGGCCCATCAGCCGCTATGTCGCTGATTTTATCGGCGAAATGAACTTCCTCAACCTTCCCCAGGGAAAGGTTTTGGCTGTACGGCCCGAGAATGTCCAGGTGATGCCGGGCAGCGGAGGTGAAATGGCAGGCTTTGTCCGCACCATCATGATGCTGGGCCACTACATTGAAATGACGGTAGATACAGATTATGGCATCGTCAAAGCCTTTATTACAGACGAACAGTCCCAGAAATTCGCACGTGGTGACGCGGTGAGCATGACCTTCAACCATACACAGGAATACATGCCCGCATAAAATGAATTTTAGCCATTTGGCTGAAAGAATAAAACACAACAAATAAGGAGGAACCCCATGAAGAAACTAATCTCTATGCTTCTTGTGCTCGCGATGGTCTTTGCGCTTTCAAGCCTGGCCGTAGCTGCAGAGAAGCCGGTCGTCAACTTCTGGACAACAGGTTCACAAAATGTCGCGGATTTATTCTCCGAACTGATTGCAGCCTACAATGCCCGCGAGGATGCAACGGCTGAGGTCAAGCTTCAGTTCCTGCTCTCCGGAACAGGTGATGAAGGAATGACATCCCGTGTCAGCTCTGCTTTTCTTTCCGGCCAGAAAAATACTGAGTTCGATATGATTTCAGACAATACCAACTCCCTGATGAATTATGTTGATGAGTGCGGTACCGATGAAATTTTTGTTGACCTGGATTTCTCAAAACTGCCCAATTTTGAAAATGTTCTTTTAAAACCTTCGATGCTCGAGGGAAAAGTGATGCCCTATCGCGGCACAACGGTCGTTTTCGCCTATGATTCAGCGCGTATCCCCGAAAATGAACTGCCCCATACCTGGGATGAACTGACCCAGTGGATTAAAGACCATCCCGGTCGCTTTGCCTACAATGAGCCCGGTACCGGCGGCGCTGCTGACGGTTTCATGCGCACCGCGGTATATCGCTTCATTGATGATCCTGCCGCTCGCCGTTCCTCCGATGAGAAATGGGCAGAGGAATGGGACAAGGGCATGGAATGGCTGGCTGATATCCACCCCTTCCTGTACAAATCAGGCGGCAGCGTGGTGTACGTCGCCAAAAACCAGGGCACCCTGGATCTGCTGATCAACCAAGAAGTGGATTTGATCCCCGCATGGGCAGATCAGGTTCTTAAAAACATTGAAAACGGTACGCTGCCCACAACTGTGAAGATGTACCAACTCGACGACGGCGCTCTTTCGGGCACTGACGTATCCATTACCATCAGCTCAATCGGTACCTATGTTGACGAATGCTATGATTTCATGAACTTTGTCATCAGTCCCGAAGGCCAGAAAATATGCCTGGAAAACATGAAGGCAGTTCCGGTCATCGCAGCTGAATCCATCGAGTCTGAACAAAAGGACCTTGTTGCCGACCTGAATGTCGAAAATTTTGCTTTCCTGTCCATCGGAAGCCTGAGCGATCTCATCAACGAGCGCTGGGCGGAAGATATCACTACCCTGAAATAAAAAGACAGGTCATCCGGGCCGCTCTGGCAGCGGCCCGGATGACTCCCCCTTCTATGTGAAAGGAGCTCAAGTGTGACTGAGCAGGCCGTCAGCAAGACAAAAATAGATAAGAACAAAAGATGGAAAAAGCGTTTGCTCATTGTAACTTTTTTGGCGCCTGCGCTTATCCTTTCGCTTGGCATTATTGTATATCCAATCATCAATACCGTGATCAAGAGTTTCACGGACGCAAAAACGGGCCTTTTCACCTGGGCAAACTATCAGTATCTTTTTACCAATAAAATCGCCAGAGCAGATATCTGGTATACGGTTTGGGTCACGGTGGTGACTGTGGTGCTGGCGATTGCCGTTGCGTATATGCTGGCGCTTTATCTGCGCTTTTCAAAATCAAGAATCGCGAAATTTATCGGGACACTGTACCTGCTGCCTCGATTTATTCCGGGATTGGTGGCTGTGTACGCCATGAAGATTGTGATTTCCGATTCCGGTTTGTTGAACCGCCTGTCTCTGCTGTTGCCCCAGGCGGCGGGTTTGTACGATTTTAAACCAGGGTTGTTATACAACTCAAAAGGCATCATCCTCATGAACCTTTGGTTTAACATCCCCTTTGCTACAATGATTATTGTGGCAGCGCTGTCGGGCATATCCGAATCCATCATTGAGAGTGCCAGAGATGTGGGCGCCGGCCGGGTGCGGGTATTTTTTAAGATGATAGTTCCGCTGTCGATACGGGATGTCATGATTGCCATGACCTTTATCTTCATGAGCAACATTTCTTCCTTCACAACGCCCTACCTGATTGGTGAGAACTTCCCCCAGATGCTGGGTGTTTTCCTGCGCAAAAACTTCTCGAATCGCAACTATGAGCGTGCCGCTGCCATCAGTGTATTAATCTTCGTATTTTCATCAGTGTCAGCGATCGTCTACATATATACAAACTTAAAAGACAAAGATTGGGAGCGGCTATAAGCACGCGTCCCATCTTTATCCATATTATCTTGAATTTTACGAATCAATATTGTTTCTGTAAGTACAATGACTCATAGAGGTTGCGATTACTTGAATTAGATATTTATCACACGCGGCGCAAGCCGTTTTTTTATTGCGGCTTAAGGGTCTCTTGGATCTCTTCGCGCAGACGCAGTGCCAGGGCAGGCTTTCTGGTGGTGATGTTCTTCACTTTGGCCTGCAGCAAGCTTCGCAGGGTCTCTTCATCATCGACAGTCCACACAGAAAAACGGTCTGCCTGCTCTTGCAGCATTTTATCTGTCAGCCTGCGCTTATCAATATTGACGATTGAAAATCCGCGCTTTTGGGCTGCTTTGACAGGGTTGCCCCATTCAAGTAAAGGCAGAATATAGTTGTTCATCCACAGCGGGATTTCATTGTTCCGGATCATTTCAAGATCATCCGACCCGACATCGCCTGTCAGCAACAGCCTGTCTGCCAGGTCGTTTTCACGTGCCAGGATCAGGATGTCCTCAATGAGCCCTGAGGACTTGACGTCGATGTTCATCATCACGCCAGGCGCGGCCTTTAACAAGTCAAACGCCGCCTGCAGGGTGGTGCAGGATTGGCTCGAAACCGGTTCATCATGGGAGAGGCAGAGGATGCCCTCATGCTTTCTCAAATCCACTTCCACGGCATCAGCTCCGCTACTTAGCATCATCCGCAGACTTTCGGGGGTGTTGGGTAGGGTGTCCTCGGCACCGGCGTGCGCTGTAATCATGGTGGGATAATACAACCGGAGCAGAGACTTTTGCGTATCAGAATGCAGAGCATCGTTTATGGTATGCATGGCGCGCCTCTTTTCATTAGGTTTAGATATGAGAAGACTTCAGAATTAAAACGAGTTATACACTCATACTTCCAGGCGAGTGCTCAGGCTCGTGTGGAATTTATTTCGCGTCATCCTTTTGTGTGACAGTTCCGTTAAATCCGCGTTCAAGCCTGGCATCCTCAATATAGCGCAGCACATCGTCGCTGCTGCCGCGGAAAGGCCCGGGGCTTTCCATTTTAAGGGAGACAAGAGCAGAGGCGAAGGTAAGCGATTCTGCAATGCCCTGCGTGCGCCGCTTGGTAATATAGCCTGCAAAGCAGGTATCGCCGCGGCCTGTGCGTCCGGAGAGATTACGGGGGATCAGGGGGCAGGTGTAAAAAGCGTCCCCATCATAAATCAGGGCCTCGGTGTTGTGGGTAATCATGATTTCTTTGGCGCCCCAGGCGTGCAGCTGATGGGCTGCTTCCCTGCGGTCGGATAGGCCGGTGAGGATTTCTGCCTCCGCGGCATCCGTTTTTAGGTAATCGATGATGGGCAAAAATTGTTCTTTTTTATCCCAGTCAAAAAAGTCCATCCGGCCATCAGGCAAAATATGACGAAGAAGGCATTGCACATCAACGGCCACCTTGCCTTTTGCGGAAGCTGCCTGAAATAATTCACCTGAAAAATCACCATAAGTCAGGCCGGCGAAGTGCCAGATATCAGCCTGCACGTCAGGGAGGTCACTTTCCAGGAAGGGGTCGCAGCGACCAAGGGAGGTACAGACTCTGCGCTCCTTGTCGGCGGTGAGATAGCGGTTTTGAATGGACGTTGTATTTTTGCATACGGCTGTAAAAACTTCGGCATCCAGGTCTTTGAATACGCTCAGGCCATCCACCTCATCCGGATTGAACTTGGTAAAAATCGCGGTTTTGCTGCCGGTGTTGGCGGCTGCAAAGCCGCTGGCGACCACGGCACCGCCAATCTCGCGGCGCTCCTCGCCTGAGTGGTCAATATTGCGGTCAAGGGATAAAGGGCCGATAACGATGATATCAAAGGGTTGTTTCATGTATAATTGCTCCTTATTGTTTATACTGCTCTCAACTCAATCAAATAGTATTGGTATATGTGCGATGCTCAATTTCATGCATTGATCGCGATGCTGCATGGAGTTGTAAGAAACTGCGTGGATAGCAGGAACAGTCCTCATGGAATCATTCTTCAAAAAAAGCTATGCTATTTTTGAAAGAGCTATGGCGACAGTCATAGTCCGCTATCCAAACTGAAAATTTAAAAACTTTTAGAAAAACAAATCAATCAAACCCGAGAAATCCTCAATGAGCAAATAAAGTTTACTGGAACTCTTTGAGGCCCAGCCCTGTGATGGTAGCGAAATAATCATCCACCCGCTCAGCACGTCTGATGAGACAAAACTTGCTGTCGCTGGTGTAAAGCACCTCTGCTGCCCGCAGACGGCCATTGTACTGGTAGCCCATCGCAGAGCCGTGCGCGCCGACATCATGGATAATCAGCAGATCTCCCATATAAATCTCGGGCAGGTGCCTGTCGATGGCGAATTTGTCGTTATTCTCACACAGGGCGCCGGTGATGTCATAGGTAACCGCAGGCTGGGCATCCCGCCTGCCAGCGATGTGGATGTGATGATACGCGCCATACATGGCCGGCCGCAGGAGGTTGACAGCGCAGGCATCCACACCGATAAAGTGTTTGTGTGTGTTTTTCTCGTGCATGGCATGGGTGACCAGCCAGCCGTAAGGGCCTGTGGCGTAGCGGCCAAGCTCGGTCTTGATGGAAATGCTTTGATGGGGGACATCCTTGAAACTCAGATAGCAGTCTTCCTCCACGCGCTTGCCGATGAGTTCAATATCAGATGGTTTATCTTCTGGTTTATAGGGGATCCCGATGCCGCCCGACAGGTTGACAAAGGATAGCGGCAAGCCGGTTTCTTCTGTCAGTTCCTTGCCTGTTTCAAACAGCAGCTTGGCAAGCAAGGGGTAGTATACTTCGCCCAGCATGTTGCTGGCCAAAAAGGCGTGCAGACCAAACTGTTTGACTCCCAGACCTTTTAGACGCTCCAGACCCAGGCTAAGCTGATCGCGGGTCCAGCCGAACTTGCTGTCCTTGGGAGAGCCCATGATGGTGTTGCCATCACCAAACAGCCCCCCGGGGTTGTAGCGCAAGCAGATGGTTTCAGGGATGCCGCCATGATTTATCAAGGTGTCTATGTCGCTGATATCATCAAGGTTGATGATCGCTCCCATGCGCCTGGCCATGGCCAGCTCATGAGGCGGCATGGCATTGGCTGAG
>JAAZEI010000008.1 GCA_012512355.1 Clostridiales bacterium
CTCTTTGACAAGCTCGGCCAATTCCAGGACTGTCATGGATTCAATTGCGGTCAAGATTTCTGCGCGATTCATAATTTCTTCCTCCAAATTAATTACATAATGGGGTAACCGTAAATTTATTCTGCTTCTTTCTGCTGACGCACTGCATCCACAGCATATACCAGGGAACGAAGCGTGGCACTAAGTACTCCAACAAAGTTCGTAATGGGTGCATTGAGGCTGCCCATAACTTTGGCGATGAGAACTTCCTTGGAAGGAAGTTTAGCCAATGCCTTTACAGCATCGGGATCCATGTATGTACCCTCAACCAAACCTGCTTTGATGACAAACTTATTGTTCAGCTTTTGCTCTGCCATATAATCTGAGATAACTTTGGCTGGAGCCACCGGATCTGTCAGACCAAAGGCAAAAGCAGAAGGTCCATTTAAGACGTCGTCAAGGCTGAAGATACCCAGATCTTCCAAAGCACGTCGAACGAGGGTGTTTTTGAGTATTTTATACTCCACACCGGCTTCACGGAATTTTTTGCGCAATGCAGTAATTTCAGCTACGCTGACGCCCGAAGAGCTTAGTACAATGACTGATTGAGCGTTTTTAATCTTCTCAGTGATTTCTTCCACTGCCTCACGCTTGTTTTGTGCGTTTTGGGAAATCTTCACTTCCTGTATATTATCCATAAAATTTCACCCGCTTTCAGGCTGAAAATAAAGAAACCCTTGTGCTTGGGCACAAGGGCATTATACAATGCTTCTTGTACCTCGGCAGGCGACTTACGTCATTACGCGCTGAGCGCACCGGCTGTCTATGGCACAGGCTTCTTAAAGCCTTTATGAGAATAACATGGTGAGTTTAGCTTGTCAACTGATTTACTAAAAGGTTGTTTCTGTATTATAAAAAACCTTGACATATTTCGACTGGAATTGTATGATAATTGTTGCATCAATAGGCCGCTAGCCCCGGAACTATTGAAAGCAGTTAGCAAAGCGTGCGACCATCACAGTTTTGCAAATGCACACAATGTTTAGGAGGAAATTCAACTTTGAATACCTACATGGCAAATGCGCAGACCGTAGAGCGCAAGTGGTATGTTGTTGATGCAGATGGTATGGTGCTCGGGCGTTTAGCAAGCCAGGTTGCCAATATCCTGCGCGGCAAACATAAACCCACCTATACTCCACATGTGGATACCGGAGATAACGTTATTATCGTCAATGCGAGTAAAGTTGTTTTAACCGGTAAAAAACTGGATCAAAAAATTTACTATCATCACTCCGGATATGTCGGTGGCTTGAAGGAAACCAAGTACCGCAAGCTGATGAACGACAAGCCGGAGTTTGTTCTCCGCAAAGCCGTAGTCGGCATGCTGCCCAAGAATCCCTTGGGCCGTAAGATGGCTACCAAGATGCACGTATATTCAGGCGCAGATCATGAGCATGAAGCCCAAAAGCCTGAAGTGCTATCCTTGATTAAGTAAGCGGAAGGAGCAATTAAATCATGGTACAAACAGATTTTCAAGCAGTAGGACGCCGTAAAAAGGCAATTGCCCGTGTGCGTCTGGTTCCAGGCAGCGGAAATATTCTTATCAACAAGCGTGAACTGGATAACTATTTCGGATTGGAAACTTTGAAGATGACAGTTCGTCAGCCTCTTGTTCTGACAAGAACAACCGGTTTTGATGTTCTTGTCAATGTTAATGGCGGTGGCCTTACCGGACAGTCCGGCGCAATTCGTCATGGCATTAGCCGGGCACTTCTCAAAGTCAACCCGGAATTACGCGGCGAACTCAAAAAAGCCGGCTTTCTTACACGCGATCCTCGTATGAAGGAGCGCAAGAAGTATGGCCTGCATGGTGCGCGCCGTGCACCGCAGTTCTCCAAGCGCTAAATTATAGCAGCTTTAGCTGCAGATGATTTGCAATAATAACACTCCCTGTCATATGAATTGGCAGGGAGTGTTTGTTTTAATGATTTAATTTTTTGTCTCACCAGACCTATATTATGTCCTGTTTTATTCCGCTCGGTGAACAGAGCGCTCTTTTTCAAAGCCATTTGGATAGCGCCTTTTTAATTTATCAATGTTATGCTGCGCAATATCATCAAGATTTAGCCCCAGGCCTGTTGCTGCCAAAGCGCAATACCAAAGGATGTCACCAATCTCCTGAGCTAAATGAGTTTGGTCCAGAGCATGACCCTGAAAGCTTACTTTTTTAATAATATCGGCAAACTCTCCTGCTTCTCCTGCCAAACCAAGTGCAGCGTTTTGAAGCGTATTGATGTCGCCTGCCTTACTCACGCTTGCTGAGCGCATGGCCAATTCTTGATAACTGCTGAAATCCATAAAAACTCCTTTGTCTATTTACATTAATGACGATCTTGTTCCTCATTATCTTCATGCCGCGATATGTCCTGATAGTGATAGCTTTTTGGATAAACAGGCTGGTGGAAAGCATCTTCCTGCCTTACCGGTGAAGGAAGTCCGTCAAGCATCGATTCCTGGTCTTCCGACTTCTCCATTCGCTCTTTTATGCTGTGAAGGAATCTGCGTGTTCCCGAAGACTTTTTGCTTCTATGGGTTCGGCGCTGTCTGCCGATTGCAGGTCCCGGGTCATCATATGAAGTCTCATAAACATCATTCTCTTCGTGTTCAGCCAAATAAGCACCATAGTTTTGCTGGGGCTGGTCCAATACTGCGAAATCGCTATGGAGTGTGGGATCATGCATTGCCTGTGGTGCATATCCTTCAAAAGATTGAAGATCAGTTGGGACCCAATTAGTTTGTGACCTTGATAAATTGTTTTGATACTGATCATTTGGATAGGTTTCCGCGTTTGGCTGAGGCCAATAAACTGCATTGTTCTGTGGGGCGGGTGTTTCATAATAATTGATATCCTTCGGGATCTCTGATTCAATATAATTTTGATCATCAGAATACGGTATCGCATGAGCTTGCATATATTGATGTGGGAAAACGGAATCGTTATCAAAATGAAAGGTATTGTTTTCATTTTGGAAATAGAAGGGCTCTTGTGGCGAACTTACCCAGTCAGCTAAAGCATCCCGGGTATCTTCATCCATATCTACTTGTTCCAGGTCATGAGCATATTGCCTGCTCTTTTTTTGTTTGCGGCTGCGATTAAGCCAGGAGCGCCAGACTAAATGTGGCCGCCAGCGAGCAAACCAAACTGCATAGTCAAGGAATGTGCCTCCGGCAACGATAATGATAACAAAAACTAACCAATACTTTGAAAAGAAGCTGGATATCCCGCCGCTGGCATTGACTATGGCATTCCATGCGCTGTTGGCTGCTGTGCCCATCCAACCAAATAGCGTGCTAAAAAGCCAATCGGCAAAAGCATTCATCTGCTGGCCTCATCGGGAGTTGAGTTAAGGTTAGTTTCAGGCTGAATCTCAACGCTGACATAAACAACTTCTTCACTCATGAATTCGGCGTTTTGAGGACGTTCAACTTTAACGGCTCGAATTAAGCTTTCATTGGCTCCCTGGATATCAATGCTGTTGGAAACCTCCAGAAAATTTAATGTTCTTAAAAATTCGGTGGTCCCGGCGACAGATAAATAACCGGGTGCAGCTTTGACACTTATGAGCTTATAACCCGATTGGGGCTGCCCGGAAGTAATGCCGTCCAAGTTAATATCTACAGTTTTCATAGGATATAAACGCTGATCAATGATCAGACTGTCAAGGATAATCGACTCGCTGGTGACGGTTAAAAGAGAAGATGTCATTTTATCGCCATTGACATTCCAAAGTTCAAAAGGAACTGAGGACATTTGTATTCCGGGCTGAGCCGCCAAACTGCTTAAATCAAAGATAGCGACGCATTTATCAATAGTTTGTGCGATGCTCTTGGGACCGGTGACCACCACCCAAACGGGATCATATTTTGCGGGCGGAGCATAAAAACCTGCCGGGGGCTCGCCGATACGGTTGAGCTGAACAGGAATTCTGCGCCTGGTTAACAGCTCATCTACAGTGACGGTTATTTCATTTTTGGACATCCAGGTAACTTGACCAAACGCGCTTGTCTGGGTGGTGATGATGGGAAGAGACTGTTCACCTGCCTGTGAAATACGTGAAAGATCGACGCGGACATTGTAATTTGAGGCCGTCACGGTATTGTAGGCACGCTGAGGCACATCCACCTTGATTTGGATGCCTGATATGTTATCGAGTCCATCCACAACGATCAAGCCATTTCGCTGGAGTACATCTGCATTGACAGCGTTGACAGCAATGTTGGTCAGCAGCTTTTCTCTGGCCAGATTGGCGTCGCTGGTAATGAGGACGCCCCATAGAATCAAAGAAAGGGCTAAACACGTTAGTTTGAGCGGCCAGTTATGAAGGACAGCTTTTCTCATTGCAGCGATAAACTCTTGAGTAACAGGGGAAAGCGAGAATTTGCGCTTTTTTTCTTTGTCAGTGCTCATTCTTTTTTTTCCTCCAGGTTTTGAATTTCTTTTTTAACAAATTGAACATCTGAATAAAACCATGCTTTTCTTGCTTGTAAAAACCAGAAAGGACGCGGTTTAGTGCATCTGCATCTAAATGACGAGTTAATTTTCCGGCTTGAGCCATGCTGATGATGCCAGTTTCTTCAGAAACAATCAAAACAGTCGCGTCAGTAGATTCTGTAACGCCAAGGCCTGCACGGTGACGCGTTCCCAAATCACGGCTTAGGTTGCTCTGGTCACTCAGGCTGAGAACACAGCCAGCAGCCATGATGCGATCACTTCTGATGATGACTGCGCCATCGTGCAAAGGAGTGTTGGGTTCAAAAATATTCACGATTAAGGGACCGGATATCAAGGAATCGATGGTCGTGCCTGTTTCAATATAATCTTTGAGACCGGTTTTTTGTTCGAATACCAGCAGCGCTCCTACTCTTCGTCTGGAAAGACCAAGCAGGCTTTGGGTTACCTCATTGATGATACGCTGTGCTTCGTCCTTATTATTTTGGAAACGATCGATGTTGGCACCGCGGCCGATACGCTCCAGAGCCCTGCGAAGTTCGGGCTGGAAGAGGATGAGCAGCACCAGTGAACCGTTATTAACGATGCTCAGCAATACCCAATTAAGAGTTACCAAACCAAAAAAGCTGCTTAACCAGCTGACGATAATGAGCATACCGAAGCCTTTTAGAACCTGGCTTGCCCGCGTTTCTCGAGTTAATAAGAAAAGCTGATAAATAAGGAAGGCTACAATGACGATATCAAGCCAATCCTTAAATTGAGGTCTATTGATAACATTCCAGAAAAAGATGCCCATTTGATCTATCAAACTTCTCAAATAGCGATCACCCTTTCCTGAATATTATGTTCATTATACATCATAAACACGCCATTATGAAGTGTGACGGCGATATTTGGCATCAAAAATTGTAAAATTTAATTTGCAATATACCCCCATGGGGTATATAATGATTATGAAGGAAGCTAATTCTTCAAGGAGGAAAGTATGAAACATGAAGTATATTTGGTTGAGGGCATGACCTGCGCATCCTGCTCTTCAGCCGTTGAGCGTGTTACACGCAAGCTCCCGGGTGTGAGCGAAAGTCAGGTGAATCTCGTGCTGGGGACTTTGGACATCAGTTACGATGACCAAGCTGTAACGCCCGGAGATATTATCCAAAAAATCGAAAAAGCAGGGTATAGCGCTCGCCTGAAAGCTGAAGAAAAACAAAGTGAAGCTACGGTTGATGAAGATCCGGAAAAAGCGATTAAGAACGAAGCAATACAGGTAGGCTTTGCATTAGCGCTGTCTGCTGTTCTTCTGTATGTTGCTATGGGACCAATGCTCTTCAAGGGGACTCCGATACCAGATCTATTTGCAATAGACACTCATCCGGTCAATGCCGCGATTTTGCAAATGCTTTTGACCATTCCAATTCTATTAATTGGAAAACGGTTTTTTACGCACGGGTTTAAAGCCTTGTTCAGCGGCAATCCCACCATGGATAGCTTGGTGGCGCTGGGGGCTTCTGCGTCATTCCTGTTTAGCTTGGCCATAACTTTCTTAATTAGCGATAATGCTCATTATGTTCACCAGCTCTATTATGAGTCAGCAGGCATCGTGGTTTCCCTTGTCATGTTAGGCAAACATCTTGAATCCAGAAGCAAGCTTAAGACAACAGAAGCCATTCGAAAACTAATGGAATTAGCGCCTGACAAATCATTTTTGGTACAGGACAGCGGAGAAATTATCGAAGTCGCGACCTCCACCGTAAAAGTAGGGGATAGTCTGCTGATCAAGCCCGGCAGCAAGGTTCCTCTGGATGGTATCGTCAGCAAGGGAAGTTCAGCCGTTGATGAATCTCTGTTAACTGGTGAAAGTATGCCTGTTGAAAAAAACACAGACAGTGAACTTATTGGCGGTTCACTCAACCAGCAAGGTGCTCTGTACATGCGGGTAACTCGTATTGGGGAAGATACTACTCTTAACCAGATTGTACGCTTTGTACAGGATGCGCAGGGGAAAAAGGCTCCTATTTCTGGGATGGCTGACAAAGTCGCAGCCGTGTTTGTGCCCATCGTGATCGGGATTGCTGTTTTGTCCTCCCTGGCATGGCTTATTGCCGGAAAAGACTTGTCATTTATTGTCAGCATATTGACAGCTGTTTTGGTAATCGCGTGTCCCTGCGCTATGGGCTTGGCTACCCCAACTGCCATTGTAGTTGGCACCGGGCTGGGCGCAAATCATGGTATCTTAATACGAAATGGCGAGGCGCTTGAAAAGACACATGAAACTGACACGGTCGTTTTTGATAAGACAGGGACGCTAACGCTTGGTAAACCATCGGTGGCATATATTAAAGCGCTTCAAATGAGTGAAAGTGAATTGATTGCGAAGGTAGCTTTGGCGGAGCAGGCATCCCAGCATCCGCTAGCCGGTGCTTTTATCGAAAAATCCAAAGAAATGAATGCTTCCGTTGATGGACTGTTGGTTAATGATTTTCGAAATACCTCGGGTATGGGCATAGAAGCAGACTTTTCAGATGGAACAACCATGGTCATTGGAAATGCAGCACTGATGCAAAAGCACCGGATTAATTTGGGTGAGTTGGAGCAGTCAGCTCAAGAATTTGCCGCCAAAGGGCATACTCCCGTGTTTGTGGCAACAAATGAGACGCTTAACGGTCTAATATCAGTCGCGGATCAATTAAAACCAAATGCAAAAATCGCGATTCAGGAATTGAAAGATATGGGCATTCATACTGTTTTATTGACCGGTGATAATGAGCGCACTGCAAAGACCATTGGTGATGAACTGCAGATTGATGAAGTGATTGCCAATGTGCTGCCTGAAGGAAAAGCAAAGGTTATAGAGCAGTTTAGGCAAAAAGGCAAGAAGGTACTTATGGTAGGTGACGGCATCAACGATAGTCCCGCTCTTGTTGCGGCTGATGTTGGTTTAGCCATTGGGAATGGCTCTGATATTGCGATTGAAACGGCAGATGTTGTGCTGATGAAGAGTAATGTTCAGGATGTAGCGCGTGCGATTCGACTCAGTCACCTGACGATTAGAAATATCAAGCAAAATCTTTTCTGGGCATTTATATATAATGTGATTGGCATTCCTATTGCAGCCGGGCTGCTCTACTTGTTTGGCGGTCCTTTGATGAATCCGATGCTGGCAGGTCTTGCGATGTCTCTCAGTTCAGTATTTGTCGTGGGCAATGCGCTCAGACTAAAAAAAGCAAAGCTATGAGCGATAAACATACTCAGCGCAACGCGGAAGTCAAAAAGGCTATGATGCATCGCTTGAACCGAATCGAAGGACAGGTACGAGGCGTAAAAAATATGCTGGATACAGATGCATATTGCATCGACATCATCAATCAGACAGCCGCCATTCGCTCCGCACTCAGCGCATTTTCAAATCTGCTGCTTGAAAAGCATATTCAAACCTGTGTGCGTCAGGGTATAGGAAAGGGTGATGCAGAGGTTGTTGATGAATTACTGCTTACCATCAAAAAAATGATTAAATAAAAAAGGAGGACTTATATGACCATTCTAAATGTGCCCGATATGAGCTGTTCCCACTGTGTCGATAGAATCAGCACAGCTTTAAGAGAAGAGAAACTCGATTTCGTTGTAAATCTGGAGAATAAGACAGTTGGGATCAATGGGAATGATATTGACGTTTCCAAAGCGATTTCTGTATTGGATGATATTGGTTATGATGCCCACAAGTGAATAATTAATACGATTAAGCGCGAATCTTCAAGGAAATGCCTTGAAGATTCGCGCTGTTTTAAGCAGATATGATTCTATTGGTAGTTGGTTAGATTACCCATTTCAATAACAACATTAGTAATGCCCCATATAATTCAGTTTTTGTATAAAAAATAGCCCCCTCTTTATCCAGCATTGAGCTGGAAGAAGAGGGGGCGGGAACTATCTGGGTGTTAACCCAAATTGTATTAGTTGGTCAGGTTATAGATTTCAATTGCACTGTTGATCTCACGAGCGAGGTTTTCTACGGCAGCGTCGACGCTGAGTTCGCCGTTGATGACACGCTCGGTGTAGGTTTCAACCAAAGAACGGGCTTCTGGGAATACGCTCAGCAAAGAACCGACAAAGTCAGGGCCTGTGGCGTGCAGCTGTTCAATGGCAGTACCAAACTGGGGATACTGTTCGAGGTTCGCTTTGAATGCATCCAGCTCATGGGTGGCAACAGTGATCGGGAAATAACCGGTTTGCGCGTTCCAGAAAGCTTGGACTTCAGGAGAAATCATATATTTGATGAATTCCCAGGAAGCTTTTTCTTTGGCTTCGTTGCCGGAATTCAATGCCCACAAGGAGCCGCCGCCAATGGATACGCCGCCAACATCATCAGGATGAATGTTGGGGAAATAGCCTGTGCCGATCTCAAAAGAATCGCCAACGTTGGTCAGCAGGGATTTGAGAGCAGCTGTGGATTCGAGTGTGATGGCGATATCGCCGGAGATGAAAGCAGCTTTGGCGTCGTTGTTGCCGCGGCCAAGATAGGTGATAACGCCTTCGTCCATCAACTTTTTCCATACATTAAAGACTGCAGCGGCGCCGCCATTTTCGTCAAAGACTACTTGGGTGGCGGGAGCTTCACGGCCATTGCCATTGTCAACATAGTGAAGGCCCATTTTTCCCATCCACTGTTCAAAGAACCAACCGTAGTTGCCCATGCCAAAGCCATAACGAACAACTTTGCCATCATCACCTTTAACGGTCAGTTTTTCGGACATTTCAAGAATTTCATCAAAGTTTTTCGGGGGAGTAGCAGGATCAAGTCCGGCTTCTTTAAATGCATCCACGTTGTAGTACAGTAAAGGGGTGGAGCTGTTAAAGGGCATTGAGTACAACTGGCCGTCGATTGTATAATAGGCGGCAATGTTGGGCTCAATCTGAGAGATATCAAAGTTGTCTGCGTCGATGAGCTCCTGCACGGGCTTAACCCATCCGGAGTCAATCATGAAACGGCTGCCGATGTCATAAACCTGAACGACATCGCAGGGTAGCGCGCTCATTCCTGCTGCTTTGATCTTGTTGATTTCGTCATCGTAACCGCCCTGATATTCTACGATTACTTTGATTTTGCCTTCATTGGCAACGTTAAAGTCGTCGGCCATTTTGGTGATTGCTTCACCGTTGACGCCACCCATGGCGTGCCAGAAGATAATCTCAACCGGATTTTCCGCCATTGCCATGGTGCTTAATCCAAGCATGAGACTTAGGACCAGTAACATAGAGAGTAGTTTTTTCATTAGTTAGTTCCCCTTTGAAAATTTGTTATTATGAAGCGCCTAATGAAGCGCTTTCATTTTCTCGTTTAACCCTTTACCGCTCCGGCCATCAGACCGTTGATGAGCTGCTTTTGCATGAAAATAAAGATGGATAATGAGGGCACAATCTCGATCATGACACCTGCCATCATAAGGCCCAGAGATTCTGCGTCAATATCATAAAGCATGCTGATGCCGATTTGAACCGTTCTGAATTGGGCCGAGTTTGTTACAAGCAGCGGCCACATATACTGGTTCCAGGTGTTGAGAAACACATAGGCACCAAGCGCGCCCAGAGCGGGCCTGGATAGCGGCACGACAATGGAGACCATGAAGCGCGGATTGGTACAGCCATCCAGCTTTGCCGCTTCGTGCAGCTCTTTTGCAAAGGTAAGATAGTTTTGTCTAAGCAGGAAAACGCCCATCGCTGAAGTTAAAAACGGTACAATGAGCACCCTGTAGCTGTCCAGCCAGCCCCAGCGGCTCACCGTTAGGTAGTTGGCGATAATTGTTGCTTCGCCAGGCACCATCATGGTAGCCAAAACAAGTATAAACAGCAGCTTTTTACCCTTGAACTCCAGGAAGGAGAAGGAAAATGCTGCCAGTGAACAGGTAAACATCTGACCGAGCATGACTGTGGTTGAAACGATAAATGAGTTGCGGATAAAGCCTAAAAAAGAATAGGAAGGATTGGTAAATGCCCTGATATAGTTATCCAGGCTGACGGTCGTTGGAATCAGATTGTTTTTATAAATCTGGCTGGCAGGCATGATGCTGATATCCAATGTATAGATGAGGGGCATGAGGATTAAAATCAAAACCGGGATGTTGAGCATGAAATTTCCGATGTTTTTAAGCATTCGTTTTTGTGCATAAGTCATTAGTAGTTCACGCTCCTTTTTTCAAAACTAAACTGTACTAGCGTGATGCTCAGCACAATGACAAAGAGCACGATTGAGCGGGCAGCTGCTGTACCAAACCGGAAATTAAAGAAAGCATCGCGGTAAATAGCATAAACGATAACATTCGTCGCGTCACCCGGCCCGCCCTCAGTCAATAATCTAATTTGACTGAAAGATTGGAATGCTGCGATGATATTGATAATTATTTGAAAGAAAATAGATGGTGAAATCGAGGGCAATGTGATATGTCTTAACTTTTTCCAATAGTTGGCTCCATCGATGGAAGCGCTCTCATATAATTCTTCTGGTACATTGCGAAGTCCTGCACTTAAAAAGATAAAGTTGATGCCGCTTGCCAGCCAGATGGTGACCATTGCTACGGAAAAAAGTGCCCATTTGGGATCGCCAGTCCAGTTGATGCGGGTTCCCAGGACAATATTCAGCAAGCCGTTGGTGGGGTGCAAAATCATCCGAAAGGACATGGATGCCGCGGCTGATGCTATGGCAACAGGCATAGCGTAAGACGCGCTGGCAAAGGTGACGCCTGGATATTTATTGGCAGTGAGCAGGCTGGTAATAAGCCCAACAACAAGGCCGCCAAAAGCTACAATAAAGACAAATTTGAAGGTAACAACCACACTGGCCCAGAATGAGCTGCTGTTAAACAGGTCTGTAAAATTTCTGATGCCCCAGAATACTTTTGCGTTGCCAAGCTTATCTGTGAGGAAGGTGCTGA